>CAIQQB010000085.1 GCA_903873805.1 uncultured Opitutia bacterium
CCCGCGGGGGCCGCGCCCGCGCCCGGTCGCGAGGGGGGGGAACGTTTTGCCGGACCGCGCCGCGATGACCGCGGCGGCGGCTACCGCGGCCCGTCCCGCGACGGCGACCCCCGTTTCGGCGGCCCGCGCGAAAGCGCCGTGGACCGCGGCCCGTACATCAGCCCGTATTTCACCGTCACCTTCTATCCGGAGGACGCGAGTTTTGCGGCGCTGGCCAAGACTATCCGCAGTTCCTGCCGCACCTTCGAGCTGTTCGAAATCGCCCGGGTCTTCATCAGCAAGCATGACCGCTATGTGGCGGTGATCGAGCGGCGCGGACCCGAGGAGGCCGCCCCGGCGGCGGCGCCGGTGAAGCCCGCACCCCTGGCGGTCGCGGTGCCAGACGGCGTGCCGTTTGAGAACGAGGAGGCCGCCATCGCCCACGTTTTGGCGAAGCATCTTGGGCAGTTTTTCGAGACCTCCGAGGTCGAGGTCGAGCCGCCCAAGGGCAACTTCCAGGTGGTGAACAAATGCGGGCTGACGGGCGAACTGCTCGGGCCGCCGAATTACCACCGGTACAACCAGATCATCCAGCAGCATCATGCGGCGCGGGTCTCGCAGCCATTCGAGGTCTTCCGCAACCGCATCGAGGGCGTGCGCGACCCGGAGGTGATCAACCAGTGGTTGGAGAAGATGAAGAAGGTCACGCGCTACACCTGGAAACTGGCGGCCGAGGGCGAGACCGCGCCCGGCTTCGACACGATCGAGGAAGCCCGCCAGCACCTGCTCACGCAGGCCCGCGACAAGGTGGTGCGCACGTTTGAGAACGCCCGCTTTCTCGGCAAGAACATCGATACGCTGCCGCCGGGCGAAATCCGCCGCGCCCTCGAGGGCTCGCTGGAACGCCAGCGCCGCTTTTCGCTCGAGACCGCCAACGCGCTGCGCGGCCGGCTGCGCCGCGAAGGCTTCACCATCTTCAAGAAGGGCGCCAAGGGCATCAGCTATGTCTGCGCCGTGAAGCGGAAGTTTCGCGTGCCCGGCCAGGTGTTTGCCGACAGCATCAACGCGCTCATCGGCTTCATCGAGACGCATCCGATGATCAAGGCGGGCGAGCTCCCGGAGAAGTTTCTCGGGCTCAAGGCCGCCGCCATCCCCGCCGCCGCGCCGGCCGCGGAGGGTGAGACGGCCGCTCCGGCTGCCGCACCCGAGGTATCCGCCGAAGACAAGGTCCGTCACGCCTCGATGCAGGGCAACCTGCGCTGGCTCGTGACGGAAGGCTATGTAATCGAGTTCATCGACGGCCGGCTCTTCGCGCCGCCCGCCATGGTCGAGGCCCGCAAGCAGGAGGTCGAATCCGCGGAGCACGATCCCGAAAACTTCCCCGAGGCTCCGGCCGCCGCGCCCGAGTCCGCTTCCGCCGCAGTACCGGTGGAGACGCCGCCTGAAGCAGCTCCGGTCGAGACGGCGCCCGAGGCGTCAGCCCCAGCCGGGGAGACTCCCACCGCCGCCGCACCGGAGACCGCGACGGGCGCAGCGCCGGAAGTCACCCCGGACTGACCGTTCGGGTTGTTGGCGCGCGGGCGTCGTGCCGCGTGGGATGGATGAGGCCGCACCGCCCCCGCGGGGGCGGCGGATCCAAGACCCGCTGCCCAACCGACGGGCGGGCTTCAGCGATATTCCTCGCCGGTGAGGGCGTTGATGATCTTGAAGTTTTCGACGTGGTAGCCGGGGTCGGCACGGAAGGCGAGCTTCACGCCGAAGAGCTTCTCCATCCGCACAAGCAGGTCGGCGTCCTCGCTGCGGAGACGCTCGAGGATGCCGGGGTGGACCATGACGCGGAGGGAGTACTCCTTGCCGTCGTTGCGGGTGGTGAGGCGGCGGACGACGGAGGAGAGCTTGCGCTGGAGCTCGACGGACATCGTGGTGGCGCTCTTGACCATGCCGCGGCCGCGGCAGTACGGGCAGTCGGTGTAGAGGTTGGACGAGAGCGATTCCGACTGGCGCTGGCGGGTCATCTGCATGATGCCGAGGGCGGAGATCGGGTGGATGTGGTTGCGGGCCTTGTCCTCGGCCATGGCGGCGACCATCTTTTCGAAGACGGCGTTGCGGTGGCGGCGCTCCTTCATGTCAATGAAGTCCATGATGATGAGGCCGCCCAGGTTGCGGAGGCGGATCTGGCGGGCGATTTCGGCCGCGGCCTCGAGGTTGACGGCGTAGATGACGTTCTTTTCGTCCCCGCCGCGGTTGCGGTGGGAGCCGGTGTTGACGTCGACCGCGATGAGGGCCTCGGTTTCGTCGATGATGATTTCGCCGCCGGAGGGAAGCGGGACCTTGCGCTGGAAGGTCTGCTCGATCTGACGCTCGATGTTGAACCGCTCGAAGATCGGGATGTTGTCCTTGTAGAGGGCGATCTTGCCCTTGCTGCGCTGGGAGATCTGGGCGACGGCGGCCTGGCAGCGGGCGTGGTCCTCGACATTGTCGATCAGCACGCGGTCAACCTCCTCGGTGAGGAAGTCGCGCACGGTGCGCTCGACGAGGTCGGGCTCCTGGTAGAGGCAGGCGGGGGAGCGTTCGGTCTGGAGCTTGGCCTGGATGCCGTTCCAGGTCTTGAGGAGGATGTGGAGGTCGCGGATGAAGTAGCGGGTCTTGCGGCCCTCGCCGGCGGTGCGGACGATCACGCCCATGCCCTCGGGGATGGTGAGCTCGTTGAGCATCTGCTTGAGGCGGGTGCGCTCGCGCGGGTCCTCGATCTTGCGGGAGATGCCGCAGCCGTCGCTGAACGGCATGAGGATGAGGTAGCGGCCGGGCAGGGAGAGGTTGGTGGTGGTACGCGGGCCCTTGGTGCCGATCGGGCCCTTGGTCACCTGGATGATGATGTCGGTGCCGGGCGGATACAGGCCGGGGATGTCCTTGACGGTGGGCTCGGCCGGGCGGGGTGCGGCGGACTTCTTCTTGTTGACGCGGACAACCTCGACGGAGGAGTCGGCGGCGGCCGGGAGCATGTCCCAGTAGTGGAGGAACGCGTTTTTCGAGTAGCCGATGTCAACGAAGGCGGCCTTGAGGCCCGGGTCGAGGTTCTTGATCCGGCCCTTGAAGATGCCGCCGACCATGCGGGAGTCGGACTCGCGCTCGATCTCGAACTTCTCGAGGGTGCCGTCGACGAGGAGCGCGACGCGTTTCTCGAGCGGTTCGGAGTTGATGATGAGTTCGCGGAAGGAGGTTTTCTCCTTTTGGAACACCGCGAGGATTTTCTGAAGGAAGGGGCGGTCCTTGGCCCGTTCCTGGGCGCCGGCTTTGAGTTCGGCGCGGTCAATGGGCTCAGGCTGTGTCAGGGGCGGGGGCTGGGTGAGTTCCTCGTCGTGGTTGAAGGCGTCCGCCGGGGCGGAAGGCTGGGGGTCGTTCATGGTGGGTGTTGTCCTGGGTTGGCACGGGGCCCCGGCGCGCGGCAGTCGGGCCGCAGGAAATTCCGGCAGAACGGTCAATACCGCGGAAAGGCAAATCGCAGGTCATGCGAAGTCCTTTCGGAAGCGATAGACACTCTGGACCAGTCCTTGCAGCAGACAGCAACTGAGCACGAAGGAGCCACCGTAGCTGATAAAGGGAAGCGGTATGCCCGTGATAGGCACGAGCCCGATGGTCATGGCGATGTTCACAAACACATGCACCGCGAACAGCACCGTGACGCCGAGGGCGAGCAGGGTGCCGAAGCGGTCGCGGGCGAGGCCCGCGATGCGGATGCCGTTGAACAGCACTATCCCAAACAGGCTGAGAACCGTGAGGCTTCCCAAAAAACCTTTTTCCTCGGCGATGACCGAGAAGATGAAATCCGTGTGGGCGACGTCGCGCGGCAGGTAGCCGAGCTGGGCCTGGGTGCCTTGGGTCCAGCCCTTGCCGGTGAGGCCTCCCGAGCCGACGGAGATGAGCGACTGCCGCAGGTTCCAGCCGTTGCCGCTCGGGTCAAACTGGTCTGGCGAGAGGAAGCCGATGATCCGGTTGCGCTGATAGTCGTGGAGCGGCAGCCAGGAGTGCGATTCGTATTTGCCCTGGTCGGAAGTAAGTTTGTAATTATTGTCCCGCATGAACTTGCCATAGTTCAGGCTATCCCAGGCTACCAGCCCTGAAACCAGCAGAAAGGCGCCCAGCGCTGCCACAAAGAAGCGGTTGGACAAACGGGAGACATAGAGCATGGCAAACACCATCGGGGGCAGCACGATCGCGGACTTAAGATCGGGCTGCAGCAGGATAAGCAAGATCGGCAGGCCCGCCGCAAGCGCCAATTTGCCCAGGGTGCCCAAAGACTGGCTGAACGTGCCGACCTTGGAACGGGTCAGGATGCTGGCGGTGATGAGGAGCACGGCCGCCTTGACCGGTTCGGAGGGCTGGAGCGAGAACAGCCCCAGGTTGAGCCACCGCTGGGAACCGAAGCGGGTCATCCCCACGTCCGGAATGAGCACGAGCACCAGCGGAATGAGGCAGGCGAGATAAAACCAATGGGACACGCTGAGCCAGAAGCGGTAGTCGATCAACGAGACGGCGGTGTAAACCACCCCGCCGAGGACCAGCCAGATCAGCTGCATCAGCCAGACATTGCGGAGGACGGGATTCGGCAGCTGCGCCGAGTAGATGAAGGCCACACCGATCAGGCTGAGCGCCGTCAGCGCCGACGGCATCACCCAGTCCCACCGCTCGCGCGTGGTGGTCTTGAAGACACTGAGGAAACTGGGGGTCAGACGGGAAAGGGAAGTCACGGCAGACGGAACGGACCGGCGAAAGGCTCAGGCAAACGACCTCTGGGATGCGGCGCAATCTGAGAATCGAGGCGGGAAGTCACTGGGGTTGGATCCGGCGGGCAATGTAGCTCTTTGGCAGGCCGAGAAAACGTTCCACCAGGATTTCGCAGTCCGGAAACAGGGCGGCAAATTCCCGGCGGCCGAGGAGCCGGGTTTCGGCCACCATGGCCTCGACCTCCGCCGGTCCCGGCCGGTCGAGCCAGCCGCGTAGCGTGAAATTGCGGATGAGGCGGCGCTGCCAGCGGGCGGGCAGCCAGTGGATGCCGGGGGCGAGGTAGTGGGGTTCGATGGGGAATTCCCGGGCGGGCGTCTGAATCCACAGCCGGCCACCGACGCGGCGGACCTCGCAAGCAAACTGGCGCTGGCGTTCGGCGCTCCCCAGGTGCTCGATCACGCTGTTGGACACCACGGTTGCAAAGGCGCGGTCGGTGAAAGGCAGGGCGCAGCCGTCACCCGTGAGGCAGGTGAAGCGCGTCTCCACCGCCGGCGGGGCTGCGGCAAAGTCGGGATTCAGCAGCGTGATGGGATTCCGGATCGGCGCCTCGCTCCAGAACGAGGGGGTGCCCCCTACGTCGAGAATGGCCGCTCCGGGGTCAGGTTGAAGCGAGCTCAGCAACCAGCGCATCCGGCGCCGGCGGAACAGGGGTGAGAGACGCCGGTAGAGCGCGTGGACGTTCATGCGGGTCCGGGCGGTTGTCCGGCGGGAAGCGGGGCCGGCGGCGGCGCCTCGCTGCGGGTAATGAACGCACCGTTGCCGAGGCCGAAGAGCGTCCAGAAGACGACCGCCCCCATGGGTCCTTCCAGCACCACGCCCAAGCTTGCGCTGACGAGCACCACGCACGCGCCGCACCAGGGCCAGGCCGCCGCGGACCAGTCCGGCCGGCGCACCGTTTGCCAAGTTCGCACCACCAGGCCGGCAGCGATCCCGGCAAACAGGGAGAGCCCCAGCAGGCCCTGGCGGGCGAAGACGGTGAGAAAAATGTTGTGTGGGCTGCGCACAAAATAATCCTCGTCCGACTCCGGCTGGTAGATGCGCATAAAGGCGGCGGTGAGATCGTGGCCGAAACCGAGGCCCAGCCACGGACCGTCCTGGACGGTTTCCTCGAAGACCGTGCGCCACCAGACGGAACGGAAGCGGTTGTTGTCGCCCTTGTTGGCGGTCAGGTCGCCCTGATACTGGTGTTCGCCGTTCACGTCCACGAGGGAAATGACCCCATCGTACACGTCGTGCAGCGGGGTGGAGCGCCAGCTCTGGTGCCCGAGGTAGGCGGTGAGCGCGACCGCGACGGCGGCGGTGATTCCCACGGCCACCTCCAGGCGCGCCAGCCGCCAGCGACCGCCCGCCGCCAGCAGGGCCGTGGCGGCCAGTAAGCCGAGCATGGCCGCGCGGCTGGTGCAGGCCACCGTGCCGGCCATCAGGGCGACGCTCAGGCCGGTCGCCCACCAGCGGGGCCGCTCCGACTGCCAGACGAAAAACACCACGGCCCCGACCGCCATAAAGGTGCCCAGCAGATCCCCCTTGTAGTAAATCAGCGGCACGCCATGCACGGTCAGGGTGTTGAGAAAAAAATCAGGATTGGCATTGAAGGCGGACGAAAGCGGCAGCAACAGGGCCGTTCCGGCCAGAACGGCGCCAAGGATGAAGCGCCGGCCGGCGAGGTCGCGCGCCGCTTCCTGCGCCACGAAGAAGAACAGCGCATAGTAAACCATGGCGAAATCGCGGACGGCCAAGAACCCATATTGGCGTATATCCGGCACCAGCCGCGCCAGACCAATGGCGAGCCAGCCCAGGATCAGCAGCCCAAGCAGGTCGATGCGGATCGGCGGCCGGTGGCGGAAGGCACCGGTCACCAGCAGGGCCAGCAGAGAGATTCCCAGCCCGATTTCACCGGGCAGCAAGGGCAGGGATTGGGTCGGCGAAAGTTGGGCGAAACCCCGGTTGCCGACGATGTAGCCAAAAATCAGCGCACCGGGCACCAGCGCGACGAGCGGTTCGGACCGCCACCGGACCAGCGCTAGCAGTCCCAGCCCGGCGACAAGCAGGCTGGCCAGGGCATAGCCGCCGTCGGCCAGCTGCCAGCCGATGAACACGGCCAGGGCGGCGGCGCCGGCGAAGATCAGGCGGTTTTTCCAGATCGGATCCATCGGTGCGCACCATGGCAGACTCGCGCCGGACAAAACGAGCCGGAAAAGCAGCGGGGGGGGCCGGCACCGGCCGGGGTGCGGTGGCGCAGCCGGCGGGGGCGGGCGATTCCGCCCAACAAAACCGGTTGCAACGATGGCCGACGGATGACCGGGTTCTGATCTTCCGTGGGCCGGTCAGGATCGGAATTGTTGCAGGAGGCCGGGCCAGCGATCGGGGGTAAACAGAATCAGCAGGCCGCGCGATTGCGCCCGCGCACAGGGACGGAGGAGGGGAAAGAGCAGGGTCGTGCCATAATTGCTGACGAGGCCCGCGCCCAATGCGGCCAGCGCGGCTCCGGTCGGGCCCAGAGCGGGCACCAGCCACCAGCCGAGTGCCAGCAGCACGAGGATGTTCACCATCGCGGTGGCGACGTTGAGCAGCGTTGGGCCGGAAAGCAGAATGAACTGCCCCCGGACGCTCCCGTTCAAGGCAAAGAGGCAGGTCCAGCCCTGCACGGCCAGGACACTCGCTGCTCCGGCATAGGCCGGACCATAGAGCAGCTTTATGACCCACGGACCTGCGAAGGTGCCTCCGATTGCTACGAGCCAGCCCAGGGCGGAAAGGGCATCGAACATCGCCTGCAACCGGAGGCGGTAGGCGTCGTCGGACTGGCGGTGGGTGGTCGCCAACGCGGGGAAGAGGCTCAAGGTCATCGTGGCACCCGTGAAGAGCGCGATGTCGGTGAGGCGCGTCGCGGCGAAATAGATGCCGGCGGCACTTTCGCCGAGCCAAGTGCGGACCAGGAGCTGGTCGAGGCGCAGGGAGAAGACCACGCAGGCACCGGCAAGCGCCAGCGGCGCCCCGCGAAGCCAGAGCGTGCGGGCAATCTCGGCATCCCAAACCCAGGGGCCGCTGGAATGCGGGCTGCGCCAGTTGGCACAGCCGAGGGCGAGGGCAAACAGGGCGTAGTCCGCGGCCAGCGCCCAGGCGAAGGCGACCAACGGCGCGCCGCAGGCGACCAGCCAGAGTTTGAGGGTCGCTCCGGTCAGCACGGCGACAAACCTGGCGACGGCTGTGCGCCGCGAATCGAGGTGGCGTTGAAACCACAGGTCCACGACCTCCGCCGGTTGGAAGACCAAGCCGAGGGCCACCACCGCGATCACGCGGGCCTCATGATGCAGTCCCCGGGTCAGGATCGCCCCACCGGCCAGCAGGGCGGCGCTGGCCAGGCCGGCGGCGAGCCGCAGACGGAAGGCCGTGCCCAGCACCGCGCCTTCCCGGCCGGGGCGGCGGATGAGTTCGCCGATGACAATCCCCTCCAGCCCCAGATTGGCGAAACTCGCGCCGATGGCGATCAGCGTAGTGGCAAAGTTGAGCTGGCCGAATCCGGCGGGAGCCAACTGGCGCGCCACCAGCGCGAGGACGGTGGCGGTGGCCATGGTGCGCACCGCTCGCTCGCCGACGAGCCAGAGAATATTCTGCAAAGGTTGGCGGGGGACGGGCACGCGTTGTGCAGCAACGAATGCACAGGAACGCGCGGGAAGGAAAGCCGTTAGCGTGCCGGCGGGCGGATTTGTCCCGCCTGTCCGCTTCGGTCGCGTGCGCTGCCGGCCGCGCCGCCGCGGCCGCCCCGTTCGCCGGGCGTGGCCGGCGGCGAGATGCGCATTGCCAAGAGGGAGGCAATCTTCCGACGATGGACCCAACCCGATCACATGCCAGCCGTCTCCGTCATTATGCTCGCCTGGAACAGCGGCCCGCTGCTGCTGGAGGCGGCTGCCAGCATCCTGGACCAGTCGCTGGCCGATCTGGAATTGGTGCTGGTGGACAACGGCTCGACCGATGGTGCGGTGGATAGGTTGCTCGCTGCGCGTCCCGACCCGCGGATCCGGTTGCTCCGGCATCCGCGCAACCTGGGCATTGCCGAGGGCGTGCAGTCCGCCAAGCCGCTGTGCCGGGCGCCTTGGATTGCGCTGATGGATGCGGACGACCGCGCGCATCCGCTGCGGCTGGAGCTGCAGTTGCGGGCCGCCGCGGCTGATCCCACGCTAGTGTAGTGATGCCGTTATGACTAGACATAACTCAAGCGGCCTTATTGCGCCGTTTGGGCAGGGTGCAACCGGGCTGGATGGCTTCCAGCCGCCGACGGCAGCGTTCGATTTTGGCCAGGATATCCTCGGCTTTGGCC
>CAIQQB010000086.1 GCA_903873805.1 uncultured Opitutia bacterium
CGCCGGGCCCGATGAGCAGGCCGATCTTCTCGGGATCGATCTGGATGGTCTGGATGCGCGGGGCGTATTTGCTGAGGTCGGAGCGGGGCGCGGGCAGCGAGGCGAGCATCGAGCGGAGGATCTCGATGCGGGCGTCGCGGGCCTGGAAGATCGCGGCCTTGGCGATTTCAAACGGGAGGCCGTGAATCTTGAGGTCGAGCTGGAAGCCGGTAATGCCCTTGGTCGTGCCGGCCAGCTTGAAGTCCATGTCGCCGAAGTGGTCTTCCTCGCCGAGGATGTCGGTGATGGTCGTCCACTTGGTGATCGAACCGTCGGGACCGTTCTCGGTCATGAGGCCGCAGGAGATGCCGGCGACGGGGGCGATGATCGGCACGCCGGCGTCCATCAGGGACAGGCAGCCGCCGCAGACCGAGGCCATCGAGGTCGAGCCGTTGGAGGCCATGATCTCGGAGACGACGCGGATGGAGTAGGGAAAGACATCCTCCGGGGGGAGAATCGGCACGAGGGAGCGCTCGGCGAGCGCGCCGTGGCCGATTTCGCGGCGGCCGGGACCGGTGGTGCGGCCGGTTTCACCGACCGAGAACGGCGGGAAATTGTAGTGGAGGATGAAGCTCTTCGAGGTGGCGCCGCCGGTGAGGCCGTCCATTTCCTGGGCTTCCTTGGTCGGCCCGAGGGTGGTGATGGCGATGTTCTGGGTGTCGCCGCGCTGGAACATGGCGGAACCATGGACGCGCGGGAGGACGCCGACCTGCGAGCTGAGCGGGCGGATCGCCTTGGCGTCGCGGCCGTCGGCGCGGACGCCGCGGGCGAGGACGGTCTGGCGGTAGGCCTTGTACTGCATCTCCTCGAAGACGACGTTGAGGTCGACATCGCTGAAACGGCCGGCGCCGAGCTCAATTGTGAGGGCGGCGTGGGCCTCGGCCTTGAGGCCCTTGATGTTGGCGGAGCGGACGGCCTTCTCGTGGCCGAAAATGGCGGCGGAAACGCGCTCGGCGGGGACGACGCGCTCGATGATGGCGCGGGCCTCCGGGGTGGCGCCGACGAGGGCGAAGTGGGCCTTGGGCTTGCCGGCGAGGCGGACGAGCTCGCGAATGGCGGCGATGATGGGCTGGATGGCCTCATGGCCGAACGCGAGGGCCTCGATGAAGCGCTCCTCAGTGATCTGGTCGGCCGAGCCCTCGATCATCAGCATGTCCTTCTCGTTGCCGACGTAGATGAGGTCGAGCGAAGAGGCGAACATCTGCTCGATGGTCGGGTTGGCGACAAACTGGCCGTCGATCTGGGCGACGCGGACGGCGCCGATCGGACCGTTCCACGGAATGTCGGAGATGGCGAGGGCGGCGCTGGCGCCGTTGACCATCGGGATGTCGGAGTCGTTGAGCTGGTCGGCCGACAGCAGCTGGCCGATGATCTGGACCTCATTGAGAAAGCCCTCGGGGAAGAGCGGACGGCAGGGACGGTCGCAGAGGCGGGAGGTGAGGATTTCCTTTTCGGACGGACGGCCCTCGCGCTTGAAGTAGCCGCCCGGAAAACGGCCGGCGGCATGATACTTGTCGCGGTAGTCGACGGTGAGCGGGAAGAAGTCCTGGCCCGGGCGCATGGTCTGCGCGACGCAGGCGGTGACGAGGACGTTGGTTTCGCCGACGGTGACGTTGACGGCGCCGTTGGCGAGCTGGGCGATGGAGCCCGTGGAGAACGTGATCCCGAGATTCGGGACCGTGACGGTATGTTTCTGATTCATTCGATGATGGAGGCGTTGTTAAAGCAGGCCTCCCGACTGCATGGTTTGGGGCGATGGCCGGCGAAGACGCCGGCACCGCGGGGGTGGTGCGGCCTGGGGCCGCCGTGGGTTTGGGTTTCTGGGAAACCGCTTCAGCATCCTCGGTCAGACCCGAGAGATTTCCATTTGGCGCCCGCGGCCGCACCCGGGGAATCGGGCGGACTGGCGGCAAATGGAAATGTCCCGGCTGGGGTCGAGTGTCAGGAAAGACAACGGGCGACCCGCGGATCGGGTCGCCCGTGTTGCAAAAGGGTTACTTGCGGAGATTCAGCTTCTGCAGGAGCTCGTTGTACTTCGCCAGGTCGTGGCGTTTGGTATAATCGAGCAGCTTGCGGCGGCGTGAGGCCATTTGAAGCAGGCCCCGGCGGCTGTGGAAGTCCTTGCGGTGCGTGCGCAAATGCTCGGTCAGATGATTGATCCGGGCGGTGAGCAGCGCGATCTGGACTTCGGAGGAGCCGGTATCCTTCTCGTGGGTTTTGTATTCGGCGATGATTTCGGGTTTAACGACTGTGGTGGACATGGTTTTGTGTTTGATTTTCCCGACTGTAGGGGACCCTTGCAGGCCCCGTGCCACCCGCCTCCGCCGCAGCAAGCTGCGGCCTCGGCCGGCGTCACCGTTTCAATCCGGCGGAATGCCGGACCAGTCATGGTGGGGCCCCGCAACCGACGGAGCCTCACTTACGCAAGCCGCCTGTATCCCAAGTGCCGGTCATTGGCGCAAGCGTTTTTTTCAGGGAAGCGGACGGGGTGGGTTCACCCCGGTTTTCGGCCCGGGGGGGGCGACCTGTAGGCGGGGTGCCCTCACCCCGGGATTGGTTCAATGCGGATGAGGGCACTCCTGCTAAACGGGTTGGATTGTTTACTCGAACGGGTCCAACGTCCTGAAGCGTCCGTCGGCTTGGTTGTAGCCGGGGTCGCTGACCCCGGGGTTTGAGGTTTGGGAGACCCATGCACCGGGGTCGGCGACCCCGGCTACAGGTTTCTGCAATGCCCCGGAGCTTGCTGCGGGGAGAGTCACCCCGTCCGGAGCAGGAGGCTGCGGACGTGGCCGCAGCCGGGGAGCTGCCGAATGCGTTCCAGAATGGTCTGGCGGTGGAGGAAGAGCTCGTTGCGCACGACCGAATGGGAGGCGATCACGGCCAGCCGGCCGCGGGGGTCGATCTGGACTGCGTGGGAGTAGCTTGCGTTGGCGGCGCCGACCAGCTCCGTCCAATGGTCGCGGATAGTCTGTTCGGCCGAGGGGCGGCCGATCTGGTATTTGACCATGAGGTCCTCGACCAGGCTGGCGGCGTCGCGCGTGGGCCGGCGGCGCTGGCGGCCGGGCTCCGACGGCAGCCGGCGCAAGGCCGCGATGAGCTCCTCGGCGGAGCGGGAAAAATGCGGAGGCTCGGAGGGCGACGGCATGGCCGGATCAGGCCGCCCCGCCCTGCAGGTCGTAGAGCGACTTGTACAGTGGGCTTTGCGCATAGACCTGCGCATGCGGGCCGGAAGCGACGATGCTGCCCTTCTCAAAGACGAGGATCATGGTGGCATCGCGGATGGTGGAGAACCGGTGGGCGATGATGAGCACGGTGCGACCGGCCATGAGCTTTTTCAGCGCCAGCTGGATCGCGGCCTCGCTCTCGCTGTCGAGGGCGCTGGTGGCCTCGTCGAGGATGAGGATGGGCGCGTTGCGCAGGAAGGCCCGGGCGAGTGCGACGCGCTGGCGCTGGCCGCCGGAGAGCGAGGCGCCGCGTTCGCCGACGATCGTGTCGTAGCCCTGCGGAAAAGCGCTGATGAAATCGTGGGCGTAGGCGTCGCGCGCGGCCTGTTCGACCTCGGCGCGCGTGGCTCCGGTGCGGCCGAGGAGAATGTTGTTCAGGATGGTGTCGTGAAACAGCACGGTTTCCTGCGAAACGAGGGCGAGATTGCCGCGCAGGTCGGCCAGGCGCAGGGTGCGCACGTCGTGGCCGTCAATCGTGACGCCGCCGGCGGTGACGTCATAGAAACGGGGGACCAGATTGGCGAAGGTGGACTTGCCGGCGCCCGTCGGCCCGACCAGCGCGCAGACCGTGCCGGCGGGAATGCGGGTGGAGACGTCGCGCAGCACGGGGGTGTCGGAGCGGTAGGCGAAGGCAACCTGCTTGAACTCGATCTCGCCGCGCAGACGGCCGACGGTGGCGGGGTTGGCGGGATCGGTGAGGAGGACCGGCTCGTTGAGGATGATCTCCAGCCGGTCGAGGGCGGCGGTGCCGCGCTTCAGGTCGCTGCTGATGGCCCCGAGTTTTTTGATCGGCTCGTAGCTCGCGTACAGGGCGGTGATGAGGGCGAGGAAGTCCCCGAGCGGCACCTGGACCTTGTAGGCGTAGACGAGCGTGAGGGAGATCCCGAAGGCGGAGATGATCTCGATGGCGGGCGTGAGGGCCTGGGCGTATTTCACGGATTTCATCTGCCACGTAATGAGCGTGCGGGTGACAGCCCCGAAGCGGGCGATTTCATGCGCCTCGAGGCCGAACGCCCGCACTTCGCGGGCGGCGCCGAGGTTTTCGCTGAAGCGCTCGGTCACCGTGCCGAGATGGCTCTGGATCTGGGCGGACCGTTTGATCAGCTTGCGGCCGACAAAGCGGATGGGAAAGACGCACAGCGGCACCAGCGCGAGGCACACCAGCACCAGCACGATGCCTTTTTCGGTAAAGGCCTTATAGACCAGAAAACCGATGGAGCCGACGAGAGTCGCGGGCTGCTTCATGATTTCGTTGGCGACGTTGGTGAGGGTGAACTGGAGCTGGTTGGTGTCCGACAGTCCGCGTGAAATCAGGTCGCCGGTGGTCTGGCTCTGGAGAAAGGAGAGGGGCAGGACCTGCAGCTTGCGGAAGAAATCGAGGCGGAGGGCCTCCAGCACGCGCACGCCGCAAAGCTGGATCAGGTAGCTGTTGAGGTAGCCGGCGACGCCGCGGACGATGAAGACGGCGGGCAGCCAGAGTGCGACCAGCGCCAGCGCCCAGGTGGAGAGCCGCTCGCCATTGCCGCCGAGGATGGTGATGATGGGGACGCGGGTATAACCGCTGCCGGGGTTGGAGACCTGAATGCTCCCCACTTCGCCCGCCTTGTTCAGGGCGGCGATGGCGGCAGCTCCCGAGCCGCCGCCGCCGGTGATGACAATCACCGGTGGTTCGCTGTAGCCGCCGCCGCCGCCATCGATGGTGATCCCCGTCACCGCACCGTGGTCGACGATGGCGGTGGCGGACGCGCTGGCGCTGAAAATCTTGGGAAAGACCCATTGGATCATCATCGGCAGCCCGGCCCCGTTGGCCGCACCGTAGATCAACGCACACAGGAAGGCGCCGGCGAGCGGCAGCCGCACGGCGCGGAGATAATGGTAGTAGGGGCGGAAACGTTTCACGGTCAGGGAGACAAATTCGCGAAAACCGGGCGGAACGGAAGCGCAGAATTTCAGGCCGCCGGAGCGGGCCGCGCGGCCTCAGTCCTTGGCGGCGCGGATGTCGAGGGCGTCGCGCAGGCCGTCGCCCAGGAAGTTGAGCGAGAACAGCGTCAGCGAAAACGTCAGCCCGGGGAACACCAGCAGCCACCAGAACTCCTCCATTTTCTCCGAGCCATCCTTGATCAGCGTGCCCCAGGAGCTCATCGGCGCATCCACCCCGAGGCCGAGAAAGCTCAGGAACGACTCCAGCAGCATGACCGAGGGAATGGTGAGCGTGGCGTAGACCACGATCGGGCCGAGGGCGTTGGGCAGCATGTGGCGGAAGATGATCCGCGCCCGGCCCAGGCCGAGCGAACGCGCGGCCTCGATGTATTCCATCTTCTTGATCGCCATGATCTGGCTGCGAACGATGCGGGCCATGGTCAGCCACTCCACCGCGCCAATGGCCGCGAAGAGCAGCAGAACTTTCCCCACCCCGCGCGAGTTGGCGAAGAACGCATAGCCGGCGAGCCAGTTGTCGAATTTGCCCATCGGATCCTTGAGCATGACGACGAGCAGGATGACAAAAATGGTGAACGGCAGCGAGTAGATGATGTCCACAATCCGCATCATCAGCGCATCCAGCTTGCCGCCGAAATAGCCGGCCACCGCGCCGTAGGTCACGCCGATGGTGAGGGCCACGAAGGTTGCCACGAGCCCGACCATCATGGAAATCCGCCCGCCGTAGAGGATGCGCGCCAGCAGGTCGCGGCCCAGCGTGTCGGTGCCGAGCCAGTGCTGTGCGCTGGGCGGCGCGGCGCCGAGGTCGAGGTTGTTCTCCTCGTACGACAGGTGGAAGATCCCGGGGGCGAACGCGCAGGCCAGCGCGAGCGCGGCCACGAGGCAACCGCCGGCGACGGCCAGCCGGTTCTGGCGCAGGCGGTGCCAGGCGTCGGACCAGAGCGAGTGGCCGCGTTCGGGCGGCTCGGCGGGGGAAGGGGCGGCGGAGTTATTCAAACTGGAGCTTGGGGTTGAGCCAGACCTGGAGGACATCGACGGCAAGGTTGAAGAAGATGATGAAGACCGCGTAGAGCGTGACCGTGCCGAGCACCAGCATGTAGTCGCGGTTGAAGGCGCTATTGACGAACTCGCGGCCGAGACCCGGGATCTGGAAGATGGTCTCGATGACGAACGAGCCCGTCAGCACACCCGCGCTGGCCGGCCCCAGGAACGAGACGACGGGCAGCAGGCCGCCGCGCAGCGCATGCCGGAGGATCACCCGCGTCTCCGAGGCGCCCTTCGCCCGGGCGGTGCGGATGTAGTCCTGGCTGAGCACCTCCAGCATGCCCCCGCGCGTGAGCCGCGCGATCGGCGCCGCATAGGCGATGCCGAGCACCAGCGCGGGCAGCACCCGGTCCTGCCACGTATACCAGCCGGAGGCGCTGAACCAGTGGAAGTGGATGGCAAACGCCAGCACGGCCAGCGGTCCCAGCACAAAGGTCGGCACGCACAGCCCGGTCATCGAGACCGACGAGCACAGGTAATCGAGCCACGAGTTCTTCCGGATGGCGGCGAGGATGCCGGCGGTCAGGCCGAGGATGAGCGCGACTCCGAGCGCGAGCCCGCCGAGCTCCAGCGAGACCGGCAGCTTGTCAGCGATGATTTCGTTGACGGTGCGGTTGGCGTATTTGAACGACGGCCGCAGGTCGATGCCGAAGGCCGCCTTAAGATCGAAGCCGTGGCGCAGTGCGCCCGGATGAAACGCTTTCGGGCACAGGTCCCAAAGGTAGTCGGTGTACTGTTTCCAAAGCGGATCGTTGAGGTGGTAGTAGGCGTCGAGGTTGCGCTGGATTTCCGGCGGCACCGACTTTTCCGCCGTGAACGGCCCGCCCGGGACGAATCGCTGCATGAAAAACGTCATCGTGATGATGACAAAGATCACCGGGATGGCCTCCAGAAAGCGGCGGGCGATGAAGCGGAGCATGGGGCGGAAAGGATGAAGGCGGAAGGAGGAAGGATGAAAACGGGCGGCGGCGAGCGCGGCAGTCAATCCCGGGAGGCGGCTCGATTCCGACTGTTGGGCTCGACCTTGCGTCGAGCCTTGCTTGGGGAAAGAGACCGGCAGGGCATCGAATGGCAAAATGGCTGCTGGGTGGAATAATGTGGGCGGCGGAATTGGGCGCAGCAAGTCTGCGCCCCGACGTTTAGTTCTCCAACCAGATATACTTGTAGGGATGGTTGTCGAGGAGGGTGGGCCAGTAGCCTTTCACCTTCGGGCTCATCGCGTAGACGCGGGTATAGTAATAGATTGGGATGACGGGGCATTCGTCCACGAGGATGGCGTCCATCTGTTGATAAAGTGCGTAGCGCTCCGTGTCGTCCTTCGCGGCCAGGGCGGACTGCCCCAGGCGGTCGTACGCGGCGTTGGACCAGAGCGTGTCATTGTTGCCGTTGCCGGTGGTCCAAATTTCCAGAAACACATGCGGATCGAGATAGTCGGCGATCCAGCCCGAGCGCTCCAGCTGGAAGTCGTGGGTCTTGTGCTGGGTGTCGAGGTAGACGCGCCACTCCTGGTTGACGAGGCTGACCTCGACGCCGAGGTTTTTGCGCCACATGGCCTGAATGGCCTCGGCGACGGCGCGGTGATTCTGCGAGGTGTTGTAAAGCAGCTCGATCGCCGGGCAGCCCCGGCCGCCGGGGTAGCCGGCGTCGGCGAGGAGCTGCCGCGCCTTCGCCAGATCGCCCGTGAGACGGGCGGTGGGCGTGTAGCCGGCGGTGCCGGGATAGCTCACCGCGTAGGCGGGCTGTTCGTCGCCGCGGACCACATTCTTAATCAATGATTCGCGGTCGATAGCGAGCGCCAGGGCCTGGCGCACGCGCTTGTCGGTGAGCGGCGGCCGGGTGACGTTGCAGCGGTAGAAATACAGGCCCAGCCACGGCTCGATGTGGAGCGCGTCGGGGTAGTCCTTGCGGTAGGTGTCGATCTTGGCGACAGGCAGCTCGTTGGTCTTGTCGAGCTGGCCGGTGCGAAACATCCGCTCCTCGGTCGCGATGTCCTCGGTCGGGTAGAACTCGATTCCGTCCAGCTTCACGGTGGCGGCGTCCCAGTAGTTGGGGTTGCGCGCGAGGACGATCTTCTGGTTGGGCAGCCATTCCTTGAGGACAAAGGGACCGTTGCCCACGAGATTGCCGGCGCGCGTCCAGCCGGTCTGCTTCCGGTCGAGCGGTCCGAACTTGGCGATCACGCGGGTCGGCACGACGTCCCAGGCGATATGGCTGGCGATGATCTTCAGCAGATAGGGGGTGGGGTGGTTGAGCGTCACCTGGAGCGTACGGGCATCGACCGCCTTGAAACCAGTCTGCGTGAAATCGGTGAGCCGGCCGGCGTTGAACTCCTCCGCGCCGACGACGAACCACAGCAGGTAGGAGTATTCCGCCGCGAACTTCGGCGTGAGCATGCGCTGGTAGGAGGCGACGAAGTCCGCCGCCGTGAGCGGGGTGCCGTCGGACCACCGGGCATTGGCGCGCAGGTGAAAGGTGTACACGAGGCCGTCGGCCGACACCTCCCAGGCTTCCGCCACACCGGGCACGGGGTGCAGGTCGTGCGGGTCCTCCGTGAGGAGGCCCTCGAACAGGCCCATGATGACCTTCTGTTCGCCCACCCCGCTGACGGCCTGGGGGTCGAGGTCCTCGGGTTCGACGCCGTTGCCGACGCGCCAGATCTGCGGCTTCGCGACCGCCGCCGCGGCGGTGACACCGGTCAGCAGCAGGCACAGCACAGACAGGAGCGCGGAGCGCGGACGAAATCGCATGGCCGCAACGCAAACACCCGAAGCGGGCCATCGCAAGCGTGGCGCCGGACCTTTTTACGGCCGCGGGCGGGTGGCCGCACGGCCGGATCAGATCACTTTTTCAGCCCGGCGCAGAAGGCGGCGAGGCGGGTGACGCCCTTGGCGATGATGGCATCGCTGGTGGCGTAGCTGAGGCGCAGGTAGCCCTCGGCACCGAACGCGCTGCCGTGGACGGCCGCGACTTTCTGCTGGTCGAGCAGGCGGGTACAGAAATCCTCCGACGTGAGCCCGAAGCTGGAGATGTTGGGGAACAGGTAGAACGCTCCCTGGGCGAGCAGGCAGCTGATGCCGGGGATCTTGTTCAGCTCGGCATGGAGGAATTTGCGGCGGCGGTCGAAGGCCGTGAGCATCTGCGCCAGAGAGGCGGAGGTCTTCTCCTTTTCGGTCAGCGCGGCCAGGGCGCCATACTGCGCGAAGGTGGTGGCGTTGGATGACATCTGGCTCTGCAGCTCTGCGATGGCCTTGGCAATGGGCGCGGGCGCGACGGTGGTGCCGAGCCGCCAGCCGGTCATGGCGTAGGTTTTCGAGAAGCCCGAAACGATGATGGTGCGGGCCGCGGCCTCCGCGCTGAAGGTCGCGGGCGAGGCAAACGCCAGCCCGTCGTAAATGAGATGCTCATAGATCTCGTCCGACATCAGGTAGAGGTTGTGCTTGAGGGCGACGGCCACGATGGCCTCCAGCTCGGCGCGGGTGTAGACGGCCCCGGTGGGATTGGAGGGTGAGTTGAGAATCAACAGCTTGGTCTTCGGCGTGATGGCGGCCTCGACCATGGCGGGCGTGAGCCGGAAGCCGGTGGTGTCGTCGGCGAGGACGAACTTCGGGACGGCGCCGGCGAGCTTCACCATTTCCGGATAGCTCACCCAAAACGGGGCGGGGATGATGACCTCGTCGCCCGGGGAGCAGGTGGCGAGGATGGCGAGGTAACAGGAAAACTTGCCGCCGGGAGAGACGATGACCTGGGACGGGGCGACCTTGAGGCCGTAGTCGGCGGCGTATTTGGCGGCGATAGCCTGCCGGAGTGGCTCGATGCCCGGGGTCGGGGCATACTTGGTCTTGCCGGCGCGGAGGGCGGCGATGCAGGCCTCCTTGATGTGGTCCGGGGTGTCAAAATCGGGTTCGCCGGCGGCAAAACCGCAGACATCCTCCCCCGCGGCCTGGAGCGCCTTGGCCTTGGCGTCGACGGCGAGGGTGGGGGAAGGCGAGATGTGGCGGGCCCAGGTGGAGAGCGAGGGGGGTGCTTGGTGCATGGATGAAAGTCCGGACCTAAAGGGGCGGCCCGGGCAAAGGCAAGACCGCGCCGGGGTTTTTGCGTCCGGCCGATTATTTGCCGCGGGATGGAAAAACGGGTTGCTCCAACCTCCGGGCCCCGTCTAATTGCCCCCTTTCACGGCGGGCAACCCTGCCCACCGGCATCCTCAACCGTCCCATCCCAACCGACCATGCCCATCACCGTTGGCTCCAAAGCCCCCGACTTCACCCTCAAGACCAAGAACGCTGACGGCCTCAAGGACGTCAAACTCAGCGACAATTTCGGCAAAAAGCAGACCGTGCTGCTGTTCTTCCCCCTGGCCTACACGGGCGTGTGCACGCAGGAGCTTTGCGACCAGACCTCCGGTCTCGGCGAATACGAGGCCCTCGGGGCGAACGTCATCGGCATCAGCGTCGACAGCCCGTTCGCGCAGGAGGCCTGGGCCAAGGCGAGCAAGATCGGCATCACGCTCGTGAGCGACCTCAACAAGGAGACGACCAAGGCGTACGGCGTGCTCTTCCCGATGCTGGCCGGCGTGGGTGACACCGCCGCGCGCGCGGCATTCGTCATCGGCCAGGACGGCGTCGTCAAGTATGCCGAACAGACCGCCACGCCGAAGGACCTGCCGAATTTCGCGGCGGTCAAGGCGGCATTGGCGAAGTAAATGCTTCAGGCGGGGGAGCGGACGACGCCCGGCGCCGTCCCTCCCCGTGACCGATGCGGGGTGCGGGCACCCCGCCACTTCTTTCCGTTCCCACCATGAGTCTCCCGAATCCCTTCCACACGCTCCAGTCGTTCACCGCGAACGGGGCGTCGCACCAATTCTACTCGCTGCCCGCGCTCGAGTCGGCCGGCTTCCAGGTGAAGCGCCTGCCCGTCTCGATCCGCCTCGTGCTCGAGTCGCTCCTGCGCAACTGTGACGGCAAGCGCGTGAGCGAGCCCGCCATCACGGCGCTCGCCTCCTGGCAGGCGAAGTCCGCGCGGACGGAGGAGATTCCCTTTGTCGTCGCCCGCATCGTGCTGCAGGACTTCACCGGCGTACCGCTGCTGGTGGACCTCGCGGCGATGCGCTCGGCCGTGACCAAGCTGGGCAAGAATCCGAAGATCATCGAGCCGCTCGTCCCTGTGGACCTGGTGGTCGACCATTCGGTGCAGGTGGACTTTGCCGGCAACGCCGAGGCGCTGGCGCAGAACCTCGAGCTGGAATTCTCCCGCAACCGCGAGCGCTACCAGTTCCTGAAATGGGGCATGCAGGCGTTTGACACCTTCAAGGTCGTCCCGCCCGGGATCGGCATCGTGCACCAGGTCAACCTGGAGTATCTCGCCAAGGGCGTACTCCATGCGGGCAAAGTCATCTACCCCGACACGCTCGTCGGCACCGATTCGCACACGACGATGATCAACGGCCTCGGGATTGTGGGCTGGGGCGTCGGCGGCATCGAGGCCGAGGCCGGCATGCTCGGCCAGCCGGTGTATTTCCTCACCCCCGACGTCGTCGGCGTCCACCTCACGGGCGCGCTGCGCGAGGGCGTCACCGCGACCGACCTCGCCCTAACGCTCACGCAGCTCCTGCGCAAGGCGAAGGTCGTGGGCAAGTTCGTCGAGTTCTACGGCCCCGGCGCCGCGGCGCTCCCGGTCGTCGACCGCGCCACCATCGCCAACATGGCCCCCGAATACGGCGCGACCATGGGCTTCTTCCCGATCGACGCCGAATGCTCCAACTACCTCCGCGCCACCGGGCGCGACGAGAAGCAGGTCGCGCTGTACGAGGCCTACTATCAGGCGCAGGGCCTCTGGGGCATCCCGCAGCAGGGCGAGATCGACTACTCGACCGACTTGGCGTTCGACCTTGCCAGCGTGGTCCCGAGCGTCGCCGGACCGAAACGGCCGCAGGACCGCATCGAGCTCTCCGGCCTGCAGCGCGAGTTTTTCGCCGCCTACCAGCGCCCGGTCACCGAGAACGGTTTCGGCAAGTCCCGCGCCGGCTTTGGCAAGTCCGTGAAGATCGAGACCACCGCGAAGAAGAAGGCGAAGCTCGCCAGCGGCTCGGTCGTGATCGCCGCCATCACGAGCTGCACCAACACCTCGAATCCCTCCGTCATGCTCGCCGCCGGCTTGCTCGCGAAGAAGGCCGTCGAGAAGGGCCTCAAGGTCAACCCCGCCGTCAAGGCCTCCCTCGCGCCCGGTTCGCGCGTCGTGACCGACTACCTCAAGAAGACCGGCCTCCAGCCCTACCTCAACAAGCTCCGGTTCAACACCGTCGGCTACGGCTGCACCACCTGCATCGGCAACTCCGGCCCGCTCGACGCCAACATCGAGGACGCCGTCGTGAAGAACGACTTCATCACCGCCTCGGTGCTCTCCGGCAACCGCAACTTCGAGGCGCGCGTCCACCAGAACGTGAAGGCCAACTTCCTCATGTCGCCCCCGCTCGTCGTCGCGTTCGCCCTCGCGGGCCGCGTGGACCTCGACCTCAGCTGCGAGCCCCTCGGCACCGGCAAGGACGGCGCCCCCGTCTACCTCGCCGACATCTGGCCGACCCTCGCCGAGGTGCGCGAGGCCATGCAGTCCGCCCTCAAGCCCGAGGTCTTCCGCAAGCTCTACAAGAACTTCGCCGCCCAGAATCCGAAGTGGAACGAGATCCCGTCGTCCGTCGGCAACGTCTACGAATTCGACGCCAAGTCCACCTACATCCAGGAGCCGCCGTTCTTCGCGAATTTCTCGCTGACCCCGGCTGCGATCAAGCCCATCACCGGCGCCCGCGCGCTCGGCATCTTCGGCGACTCCGTCACGACCGACCACATCTCACCGGCCGGCGCGATCAAGAAGAGCGCGCCCGCCGGCAAGTTCCTCCTCGAGAGCGGCGTCGCGTTCGAGGACTTCAACTCCTACGGCTCGCGCCGCGGCAACGATCGCATCATGACCCGCGGCACCTTCGCCAACGTCCGCATCAAGAACCTGATGCTCGGCGGCGAGGAGGGCGGCAACACCATCGGGCCCGACGGCGTCAAGACGTCCATCTACGACGCCTCCATGGCTTACCAGCAGAACGGTACCCCGCTCATCGTCCTCGCCGGCCAGGAATACGGCACCGGTTCGTCCCGCGACTGGGCTGCGAAGGGCACCAACCTCCTCGGCGTGAAGGTCGTGGTGGCGCAGAGCTTCGAGCGCATCCACCGCTCCAATCTCGTCGGCATGGGCGTGCTCCCGCTCCAGTTCAAGGAGGGCACCACCGCGCAGACGTTGAAGCTCGACGGCACCGAGACCTACGACGTCGTCGGCCTGACCGCCGACATCAAGCCGCAGCAGGATCTCACGCTGAAGATCACCCGCCGGGACGGCGCGGTGGAAAACGTGCCGGTGCGCTGCCGCATCGACACCCCCATCGAGATCGACTACTACCAGCACGGCGGGATTCTCCCCTACGTGCTGCGGCAGATCGTCGCGCAAAACTGATCCCTTGGAATAATCCCCGTCCGGGTTGCGGACGGGGATTTCTGTTCCACTTTGTCTTCAATGCCTGATTCAGCCAAACCCGTCTATCTCGTCGATGCCGCCGTCGATCCGGTCGTGGTGCGCATCGAGGGCCGGGCCTGTTTCCAGAACAGCGCCTGTCTGGGCGAGTTCATCACCGAAATGACGGGCAAGGCGCGGACGCGCTTCGTGCTGGATTTCGCGCGCTGCACGAGCATGGACAGCACCTTTCTTGGCGTGCTGGCGGGGATCGCGCTCGACCTGCGCACGAAGGCGGCCGACGGCAGCCTGGTGCTCTGCCGGGTGGGGCAGCGGAATCTCGAGCTGATCAACAACCTTGGTCTGAACCAGCTGCTCACGGTGGACACCGGCGAGGCCGCCGCCGCCGGCGACTGCCGCGCGGCCCTCGACTGCAACCAGAAGCTCGGAGAATTGGAGAGTGCCCGCCTGGTGCTGCAGGCCCACGAGAATCTGGTGGCCGCCGACGAATCCAACCGCGCCCGCTTCCAGGACGTCCTGACCTTCCTCCGCGGCCGCGTCAATCAGGGCTGACCCCGCCGGTTTCTTCCGTAGCCCGCTGTGCGAGTTGCGGGAGGATAGGATTTCAAATCCAGCTCAAATGCCTGAAAAACAGGCCCAGATGCTCGACCGTAATCTCCTTCGCTCATCGCATTCCCACCGTAGGGCTCGACCTCGCGTCGAGCCTTGTTGCATTTCGGAAAACTGTAGCCGGGGTCGCTGACCCCGGTGCTTTTAACCCTCAATGACGAAACCCGAGGTCAGCGACCCCGGTTACAACCAGGCCGCGCCAGCTTGGGAAATGAATCCATCAGAGATTCAACAGACGATTGGTCTCCGGCGGGATCGCCCTGGCCGAGTGAAGCGCCCGCCTGCCACCCCGCCTTCAGCCATTCAATTCCCGTCGGCCCTGTTCATCAGCTGACTTCCGGCATCATCCTAGGGTTTTCCGTCACGATTCGGGTTGGCTTGGCGAATGATGCCCGGTTGTGACGATATGATCCTGTCTCCCAGGCTGGAGAATTCCGTTCGCCCATCAGGGTAAACCACACTCACCCTTATGTTTTGGATAAGCTGGGTCGCCTTTACGGGTTGGAGTTGGTAGCGCGTGTGCTGCTGAACATTGATAGACAGCTTGGCGTTTTTCAGCTCCGTCTTGGTTTGGGCTGATAGCAGACCGGTTGCCTCCAGTTCCGCCAAGGACACTGGCACCGATAGTTCAAGCAGACCGGTTGCCTCCAGTTCCGCCCAGGACACTGGCACCGATAGTTCAAGCTGACCGCCGGCTGGGAAGGTAAATTGCGGAAGCTTGAGCGCACGGAACGCAGCGAACTTATCTCCTCCCATATGGATAGGCGGAGGGGATTCGTGAAGGTTGAATCCATCGTATTCACCATTGGGAAAACACACTTGGGCGTAAAAAAAATTCACGTATTTGCGGTGTTCCGTCTTCTTTAGGCCGGCTCCGATTCCGGGTCACCTCGAGACACATCTGGGCATTTTCGAGCCATCGCCTGGCTTCGGGAGAGAGTTTCCCCGTTGCCTCCAGATCGGCTGAAGAAACGGGGACCTTGAATGTGTGTGACTTGTTGTCGGTAAGGTCGGGTAACGGCGGGATTTTAAAGGCCCGGAAGGCCGCAAGCCTTTCCTCTGAGGTGGTCCCCGGAAACTGGACAGGTCGGATCGTTAACCCAAAGTCAGCACAACGATCCCTATGTCAAAGAAACGACGTCAGCACAGTCCCGATCTGAAAGCCCGGGTCGGCTTGGAAGCCCTGAAGGGCATTGAGC
>CAIQQB010000087.1 GCA_903873805.1 uncultured Opitutia bacterium
ACCTCCGCAATGGATCCCCCCACCTCCATCCGGGGCGGGGGCGGGGCGTCGCCCCTCCCCCTGCACCCCCTCCCCTATTAACTTATTTTACCCGATACGCTGTCCCACGGACGGGGACCACCTCACAGTTGGACGTGACGAGCCTACCCTCCGCCGGTGTGCAAACCTCTTTTGGGTCCACGAACTTTGCACTTGGCAGTTCGCAAATCACCATGGCCCCCCTGCAGAATGTCGGCCGAGTTCGTCTCGCTTTGGGAAGTTTAAGCCGCTCAATCGGAACGACGGCAAATTTCGCCACGGTGACGACCAGCGGTTCTGGCATCCTGACCAACACATTGAACGGTGCTTCCGGCATCCTCGGCGGCTGGGCCACCACTTCCAATGGCACGGAATGGGCACGCGTGAACGGGGTGACCGTGTCAGCGTCCGGCCTCCAGATCACCGGTGGCGCCGCCTACGTCCATACGGCATCCACCACCAACACCTCAAACGAGGACATGACATCGAGCCTGACGCTTAATCCGGGCGTGACCATGGGCAGCCTGCGGTTTAACACCGCCACCGCCAGCACGCTGACGCTCAACGGCGCCATCACCATCGCCACCGGCGGCATTCTGGTCACCAACAATGTCGCCGGCAACACCGCCACCATCACCGGCGGGACGTCGTTGACCTCTGGCAACGGCCCGTTCGGCGACCTCATTGCCATCGTTAATGGTGCAGGCAGCGGCCTCAACATCAGTTCTCCCGTTGTCAATGGGATCACGGCGACCGGCCTGACCAAGGCGGGTGCGGGCCTGCTGACCCTGGGTGCAATGAACACTTTCACCGGCGGCATTTTCATCAGCGGTGGAACCGTCATGCTCAACAGCCCGGGCGCGTTGAATGCGTCAGGGATCAACACCGTCAGTTTCGGCAACGATGTGGGACTGCTCGGTACGAGCAGTGCCAGCGGGCAGAGCTTGGCGGGAGCTCCGCTCACCGGCACATTGCGATTGAACGGAAATAGTGTGATGGTGGCCGGGATTTCTGACCTCAATGTCTGGTCTGGCACCTCCCGCATCGATGATACCAGCGCTTACGCAGCGACACTCACGGTCAACGCCACCGGAACTTCCAGCTCCACCTTTGCGGGGGTGATCGCAGATGGAACGGGCGGAGGGGCGCTTGCACTGACGAAAAGCGGATCAGGCGCCCTCACCCTCGCCGGGGTGAACACCTACACCGGCGGCACCACCGTCGGGGCGGGCACACTTGAGCTCGCCCCTTCGGGGCAGTTGCCGGCTGGCAGTTCGGTCATGGTGACAGGCTCCGGTGTCCTGTCGGGCACTGGCCGGGCCAATGGAGCGGTGACGGTGGGTGGCGGCGGAACCATTTCGCCCGGCAGCAACACCGTGGGAGCGATCGGCATACTCACAGTTGGGTCGGCCGCGTTCCAACCCGGAGGTACCTTTCTGCTCGACCTGGCCAGGAATCCGACCGGTGGCAGCGCTGGCGTCAACTGGGACAGTTTGGCGGTCAGCGGCGCCCTTGACCTGTCCGGCTTGACCTCGTCCTCGTCCTTTACAATCAAGCTGCAGTCGGCCGACCCCACCCTGTTCAATCCCAGCCAGAGCTACACCTGGCTCTCTGTCATCAACGCCGGCAGCGTCACTCCGCCGGTGGCCGTCAATTGGTTTGGCGTCGATGCCAGCGCCTTTGCCACCGGCGTAACCGGCACTTTCTCGCTCGTGGCCGATGGCCCCAGCTTTGACCTGAACTATGCGAGCGCGATTCCCGAGCCCTCCACGTTCGCGGTTTTGGCCGGTCTGGGCGTGCTGAGTTTGGCAGGGCGGCGCCGCCGAGCGGACTACCCTTGAACCGCTGGTCGTCTCCGCGTCTCCTGGCGGTGCTGGATGGGCGGGGATGAGGGCAATTGACTGGACTCCTTGGGTTGTCGGAGACTGACTCATGGGAGTAGGAGAGTCCCGATGCCATTCCTGCCCGCCCTCCTTTTCCCGCTTGTTCTGCTGCTTTTCTCCGAGAGAAAGCGAGCAGCCATGATCTTGGGATTTTTCCTGGTTGCATCCTGTTCCTTCGCGGCGAGACAACCGGCCGCCGTGGTACAACCGGAAGACCGCTTCGAGAACAAAAGCTCGATGGCCGCGAAGATCGACTATCTTTTGTTTTTGCCGCCTGGATACGAAAAACCTGACCGGAGCTGGCCGTTGATCCTCTATCTGCATGGAGCAGGGGAGTGTGGTGCGGACCTGACTCTGCTGAAGCGCAATGGGCCGCCCAAGTTTGTCCTCTCCAACCCGGACTTTCCCTTCATCCTGGTCGCACCCCAAACGAAGGGAGGCTGGGATAAACAGACGCTCCTCACCCTCTTGGATGACGTGGTTGCAAAGTACCGGGTGGAGAAGCACCAGATCTACCTGACCGGACTGAGCATGGGCGGAGGCGGAGCCTGGGACCTAGCCACCGCCCACCCCGAAAGATTTGCGGCTGTTGTTCCAGTCTCGGGGGTTGGAGATCCAACCGCCGCGGGGAAACTGGCCACCCTGCCGATCTGGGTGTTTCACGGGGACAACGACAAAATCATTTCGGTCGAGTGGTCCCGAAAGATGGTCGCGGCTCTCAAGGCAGCCGGAGGCCATGTCAGGTACACCGAGTTCCCCGGAGCCGGCCATGACATCTGGGCAAAAACCTACGACAATCCGGAGCTGTATTTCTGGCTGCTTGGACAAAAACACTGACCGGAAAGTATTCGTCCAAGGTTGAGCTCGGGGCAATCCGTGATCCAGCTCCCGCCCAACGGTTCACCCTGATACCCCTGCCAACAATGGATTTGATGATGAATTTTACGCCGCGCGCCCAGCAAGGGCTGGCGCTGGCCCGCAAGGAGGCTGACCGCTTCAACCACAACTATGTCGGCACCGAGCACCTGCTGCTCGGCCTGCTCCGCGAGGGCGAAGGCATGGGTCCTTGCGTGCTCAAGTCGTTCGACGTACAATTCGAGCACACCCGCGACGAGATTCTGAGGGAGCTGACACCGCCCAATGGGTGGATGCAGAAAGTGTTTCCACTAGAGACACAGGATAATCCCGTTCAATGCAGCAAGTGCCTGCAGGGGGAGGCTGCATGCGAATGGCCCATGATAAATCGAGGGAAATGTATCCCGACCTCAAGGCGGCGGAGATCCTTGCCGTGACTGGTGAAGCAGCCAAGGCGCGTTACGGAGAAGCGGCCCGGGAAAAACTCAGGACGATTGGCATCGCATCCTCGAAATCCCTGGGCGACTTGCTTTATCGCCTGATTGAAAAGGGCATTCTCCACCAATCGGGGGACGACAGCATCGACGACTTCCGGGTGGAAGGCGCATTCGATGACTTCCTGAAAGAGAATTGACGGCAGCTCGCCATGCCGACACCGGGCAAATACTGGTTGGTCCAAGTTCGCGGCCAAACGAAGATTGCCGGGCCAATGCCAGAGTATGGTTGTGGGAGGCCGCCCGCACCGGATAGGCTGGTTGAACTCATCCTCTGGACGCCGGGCGACACGCTACCGCCGCTGCCCCGCACGGAGATCATGGAAGCAATTGCGACCCATGCATTCGCCGATCATCCCGAGTTGACGTTTACGGGGCTGTCGCTGAACCCAAACGATGAGGAACGGACAAGGGCTCTCAAGGACAGGAGCACTCTCGTTTTGGACCGGGGTGAAGGAGGATTCAAGTTGTGGCGTGGTTCCGGCTGAACCCGTGCCAGCAGCCAAAATCACCTCTCCCCGATACCCGGAAACAGCTGGTGGACCTTGCGCCGGACGGTTGCCTTTTCGGCGGGCGTGCCATCTTGGGAGACATAGGCCGGGGCAGGGCGGGCGTGGGCTCCTTGGGGTGGCCCGAGAAATGGCTTGTCACCGGGCGGGACGGTGGCGGTAATGCCGCCCTCTCTTCGCCGAGCTAGCTCAGTTGGTAGAGCAATGCTTTCGTAAAGCATGGGTCGTCGGTTCGAATCCGATGCTCGGCTCCATTTCAAAACGCCCCGTCCGGCTTGCGCCGGGCGGGGTGTTTTGCTGTTGGCAGACGCCAAGGTATATACCCCGATTGGTTACCACGAAACACACGAAACACACAAAAGGGGAACCGCGAAGGGTTCGATGAATATTAGGGCCTGAGATATTGGAAGCCTATTTTGGGCACGCGTTAGGCCTTAATGCTGATTTCGTGTGTTTCGTGGTCAAATCATCCGGCTGGTTTGGGTTTACCACCAGCCGCTGACGAAGCCCTGGGCGGCTTTGATCGCGAACACGGCGAGGTTCTTGGTCGCATGGGCGGTGACACAGGGCAGGAGCGAGCGTTGCGGATTCAGCCGCGCCGCGAAGCGCATGGCGTAGAACCACAGCGAGCTCACGAACACCGCCCCGGTGCTGAACCAGCCCTTGGCGTCCAGATGCAGGCTCCAGGTCCAGCGCCAGAATTCCCACCAGCCTGCCCCGGCGGTCTCATAGCTCCAGAGGAACGGATGCAGCGCGGCAAACAGCACCGAGGCGCCCACGGCACCCAGCCAGCGCCAGGTCGCACCGCGGCCGTCGATCACCACGAAGCCGCGGAACACCAGCTCCTCGATGAACGCCGCCACCAGCGAATAGGCGCCAAACAGCACGGTCATTTTGGACTGCTGTCCGCTCAGGCCCAGTCCGAGTTCGCCCCCGGTTTCGGCGGCGGTGATCACCAGCGCCCCGATCGCGGCAACAACGCAGGCGCGCAGCGGTGCGGGCACGGCGCCCGGCAGCGCCTGCGGCAAGGGCCGCCCGGCGCGGGCGGCCTGGAGATCGCCCCACCAGAGCCACGCGCCGTAAAGGCCGGCGGCGGCGGTGAGCAGAATGAGCACGGGGTCGTTCATGGAAAGGGGGTGCGGCGGGAAAAACCGGCGCCGGGCACAAAGCTTCTGGCCATTTCTGGCCGGATTGGGCAAGGTGGAAGTCCTTTATGCCCGTTCCCAGCACCGAATCCAGCGCCCCCGCCGGCCCGCCGAAGGACTTTGGGGCGGTTTTTGACCGGCTGCGGCCGCACCTGGCCGAGCTCGACAGCTTTCTGCGCGGACAACTCGCGGCCTTCGAGCCGGAAATCCGGGATCTGGCGGACTACTGCCTCGACGCTTCGGGCAAACGCATTCGTCCCGCGCTGGTGTTTCTGAGCGGGTGGGGCGCCGACGACCGGCCCGCAACCGCCCTTGTGCGCGCGGCAGCGGTGGTCGAACTCGTTCACCTGGCCACGCTGGTGCACGACGACATCATGGACGCGGCCGACTTGCGGCGCGGCCGGGGCACGGCGGCCCGGCAATACGGACCGGAAACCTCGGTGTTGCTCGGCGACGCTCTCTTCGCCCATGCGCTGTATCTGGCGGCGCAATTTCCCACCACGGAGGTCTGCCTCGCGGTCTCGGATTCGACACGGAAAGTCTGCACCGGCGAAATCATGCAGACCCTGCGGCGCCGGGCGGTGAATGTGACCCGGGCCGACTACGACCGGGTGATCGAGCTGAAGACGGCGGAGCTGTTTCGCGTGTCCTGTCTGCTCGGCGGGCGGCTGGGGGGCCATTCGGCGGACTTCACGGCGGCGGCGGCGGAGTTTGGCCGGCAACTGGGCATCGCCTACCAGATCTACGACGACCTGGCGGATTTCTTTGGTGACGAGAGCCGCATCGGCAAGACACTCGGAACCGACCTGCGCAGCGGGAAACTGACGCTCCCGCTGATGGTGCTGCGGGACCGGCTGCCCGCGGGCGAGCGCGCCCTCCTGATCGAGGAAATTGCGGGGCGGCGGGAGCCCGACCTGGCCGGCCGCCTCCGGCAGATGGGCGAATACGATGTGTTTCCGGCGGTGAGCGAGGCGGTGCTGACGGCGCTGGCGGCGGGCGAAGCGGCATTGGCGCCGCATGCGGCGCTGGCCCCGGTGCCGCTGCTGCTTCAACTCGGTGGCGCTCTGCGGCTGCAGCTGAAGAACCTGCGGGCTCCGGCGGCCTGAGGGCGCGGTGGCGGGAAAGGCGGAGGCTCGACACGAGATCGAGCCCTACAAGGTCGGAAGGGGATCCCGCCGCGCACGCGGCGGGCTACGGGGATTTTAGCGGGCTACGGAGACGACAGCCCGGCTATTTCGCGGCGGCGCGGGCGAGGCGGTCGTTGATGGCCAGCGCCAGGGCGCTTCGGCCGGGGGCGGTTTCAACGTGGAGTTGGGACCAGCCGCCGGCGTCCAGCTGGCGCAGACGGCCAAACAGCCGGCGGGCGGCCGAGGTGAGGTCGCCGGTGTCGGTCAGGGCAAAGACATTGGGGCCGACCAGCCGGGCGGGTGGGCGGCGGAAGAACAGGAAGGCGGCGCGCGGTTCGGCGGCGGGCCGAAGCGGACCGGGCAGCCGGGCGTGCAGAACCAGCGGGGTGCGCGGGCTGTAGTGGCGCGACAGCAGGCCGGGGGCGGGGGCGGCGCGTTTCGTATCCAATACTTGGTTACGATAGCGGATCCGGCGGCCGAGGACGGCGGCGAGGGCGGCGCGCGAGATGGCGCCGGGGCGCAGCAGGACGGGACGGGCGGGGTCGCGCAGGTCGAGGATGGTGGATTCCACCCCGATGGCGGCCGGACCGCCGTCGAGGATATGGCCGATGCGGTGGCCGAGACCGGCGCGGACATGGGTGGCGGTGGTCGGGCTGAGGTAGCCGAAGGGGTTGGCGCTGGGGGCGGCGAGCGGGCGGCCGCAGCGGCGGAGGAGGCGGCGCAGCAGCGGGTGGCTGGGCACGCGCACGGCGACGCTGGGCAGGCCGGCGGTGACGAGGTCGGGCACGCCGGGCTGGCGGGGCAGCACGAGGGTGAGCGGGCCGGGCCAGAAGGCGGCGGCGAGCCGGCGGGCGGCCTCGTTGAGCACGGCGATGCGGCCGGCCTGGGCGAGGCCGAGGACATGGACGATCAGCGGGTCGGTGGTCGGTCGGCCCTTGGCGCGGAAGATCCGGCGGCAGGCGGCCGGGTTGAGGGCGTCGGCGGCGAGCCCATAGACGGTTTCGGTGGGCACGGCGACCAGGCCGCCGCGCACGAGGACGCCGGCGAGCCGGGCGAGATTGGCCGGGGTGGGGCGGTAGATTCGGGCGGTGGCGGCCATGGCCGGGGGGGCACAAAAAAGGCCGGAGTAAATCTCCGGCCCGGAAAGGGAGCGTGGAACGCGGGAGCCGCGGCGCGGGTTACAGCGCCTGCAGGTTGTTGCGGCCGTGCTTGATGCTGCGGGTGATGGCGCGCTGGTGCCGGGCCGACAGGTGGGTGTATTTGCGCGGCAGAATCTTGCCGGTGTCGGTGGTGTAAATCTTGAACTCCTGCGGGGCCGTGAAAGGCAGTTCGTCGGGAGTAAGGCTGCGCGGTTTGGATTCGGTCGTGCTCATGGGAAAAAGGTGGTGATGAAAAAACAGGGGGAGGGGGCTTGTCAACCTGCAATTCACCGGGGGCGGTGGTGGCAATTCGGCCGGCGGCCAATGGGGTGCCGTTTGGTCCGGTGGCGGTCGACTATTTATTCCGGCATGGGGGATGGAACGCAGGCCGCGACCGCATCGTTCTGCAGCAGACGTTCGATGGCCGCGAGCAACATCATGGCCGGAAAAGGTTTGGTCAGCACCTCGGCCGCGCCCAGCAGGCTGGCGCAGTGGAGATAGTCGTCCGGGCCGATCCGGCCGCCCCCCGAAATCGCGATGATCTTAACCGTCGGCTGCCGTTTTCGCAGTTCCATCACCAAGTCGAGGCCCTCCATCTCCGGCATCACGATGTCCGTGATGACTAGGTCCGGAGCGGTCAGGGCATACTGCGCCAGCCCTTCCTGGCCGTTCCGCGCCTCAAACACCTGATGGCCGTGATGCACGAGTGTCAGGCGCAGGAGGGTGCGGAACTCGTCGTCATCATCAATAAGGAGGAGGCGGGCCATGACGGGGTGGGGGTGGAGGCGGACAGGGCGGCATGCACAGCGGAGCCGAGCATGTGGAGGCTGACGGGTTTGAGCAGGAGCTGGCTGATGCCGGCGGCAGCGATCCTTTCGGGGGTCAGCGAAGCGGTGTAGCCGCTCATGAGGAGAATGGGCAGGTCGGGCCGGGTCTGCCGGAGCCGGCTCGCGAGCTGCAGCCCGGTCATCCCGGGCATGGTGTGGTCCGTGAGCACGAGGGCAAAGCGATGCGGATCACCGTTTACGAGAGCAAGGGCGGCCGCCGGATGGGTGACGAACTCGGCCTCGTAGCCGAGAGTGGCGAGGGTTTTCTGGCCCAGCTCGGCGAGGAGTTCCTCATCGTCGACCACGAGCACCCGTTCACCCCGACCGCGGGGCACCGGTCCGTCCTCGGGGGCGATCGCCGCGGCGTCGCCGGCGTGGGCCGGAAAGTAGAGGTGGAAGACGGAGCCCTCCCCGGGCTGGCTGTAGACGGTGATCGCGCCGTCGTGGCTGTCCATGATGCCGTGCACCACCGCGAGCCCCAGGCCCGTGCCCTCGCCGGGTGGCTTGGTGGTGAAGAACGGGTCGAAGATCCGCCGCTGCGTGCCCTGATCCATGCCGCAGCCGGTGTCGCCGACCGAGATCCGGGCATAGAGGCCCGGCCGCAGCCGGGGCTCGGTGGACGCCTGCGCCGCGTCGACCTCGCACCGTTCCAGCTTGACCATCAGGCGGCCCGGGCGGTCCTGCATCGCGTGGCAGGCATTGGTCCCGAGGTTCATCAGGATCTGGTGGATCTGGTTGGCGTCGGCGAGCACGGGGGGCGCATTCGCGGCGACCGCCAGTTCGAACTCGATGGTCGAGGGCATGGTCACCCGCAGGAGCCGGAGGCCCTCCTCCACGATCGGCTGCAGCAGGATCGGGCGGCGTTCGTGCGAATGCTGACGGCTGAAGGTGAGGATCTGCCGCACCAGCACGACGGCGCGGTTCGACGCCCGCAGCACCGCGCGGAGATGTTCGACCACCTCGGGGAGGGACTGGGCCTTCCCCTCGGCGAGCTCGGTGTAGCCGGCGATCACCGCCAGGATGTTGTTGAAGTCGTGCGCCACCCCGCCGGAAAACTGGCCCAGGGCCTCCATCTTCTGCGCCTGCAGAAAATGTTCGGCGAGCCGCTTCCGCTCAGTGATGTCGCGGGCGATCATCAGCGTCTCATGACGGCCGCCGGATTCGACCGCGGCGGACGCGATTTCCACCTCCACCTCGGTGCCATCGAGCCGCACCAGCCGCATCTCGGAGGGCGGCAGGGCCCGGTCGGCCAGGTCCAGCTGCCGCCGTTTGCGCACCAGTTCATGAAAATGAGGATGCACCAACTCCAGCGTTGGCCGGCCGAGCAGCTGCGCCGGCTCGGATGCCCCCATCAGCCGGCAGAACGACGGGTTGACGAGCGTAATGCGTTCGCCGTCATCCACGAATTGCGCGTCGGGGGAAAGCAGGAGCAGCTTCCGAAACCGCTCCTCGCTCTGGCGGAGGGCGCAGTCGGCGAGCTTGCGCTCCGTGACATCCTGCATGGTGCCCGAATCCCGGGCGGGCCGGCCCGGCTCGCCGGGACTGTGCTCGATGATCTGATGGAAATGCCGGACCTGCCCGTCGGGACGGATGATCCGATGGTCGAACTCGGCGCGGTGCAAACCCCGGGCGGCGGCCTGCTGTTCGCGCTGCACAAATGCGCGGTCCTCCGGATGGACCAGCCGTTCAAACGTCCCCTCGCTGGGCGGAAACGCCGTGCGGTCCAGACCGAGAATCTGGTAGACGCCGTCCGACCAGACCAGGCGGTGGTTGTCCTGATCGCATTCCCAGTCGCCGAGACCGGCGATGCGCTGGGAATTTTCGAGCCGCACGTAGTTGTGCCGGGCCAGCTGCAGATTGAGCAGCCGGACCTCGATCAGGTTGTGCACCCGGACCAGGACTTCGGCGAGGTCGAACGGCTTGCTGACGAAGTCCCGGGCCCCGGCTCTCAGGGCGCGCAGTTTGTGATCGGGCTGGGCGGTGATCACTAGGACCGGCAGCACCGCGTCGGTCTCGATTTCCTTCAGTCCCTCCATCACCTGAAACCCGTCCATCCCCGGCATCTGCAGATCGAGCAGGATGAGGTCGTAGCGGTGCGCGCCGTGCAGGTGGCAGACTTCGCGCGGATCCCGGGTCGAAGTGACGGTGCCATAGCCCGCACCGGCCAGCATCTGCTCCAAGAGGGAAACGTTGGCCTGCTGATCGTCCACGATCAGAATGCCGGCCTGGAGGATGTCCGTGGAGCCAATCATGGCGGGGAGGTGGCGTCAGCGGTCCGGGAGGCGGACCTTTCCGCCTGGACCAGGGCGATGTTCAGGGTATCGGTGAATTCCTTCACCTTGATGGGCTTGGTGAGATAGCGGAAGAAACCCGCCTCGAGGCCCCGCTCGATGTCGCGCGGCATCGCGTTGGCGCTGAGGGCGACGACGGGAATGTGCGCGGTCACCGGGTCCTCGTGCAGGATCTTCAGGGCTTGGACCCCGCTCATCCCCGGCAGGTTGATGTCCATCAGGATCACCGCCGGCTGGGCGGTGCGCGCCAGGGTGATGCCCAGCGGAGCGTTCACCGCCGTCAGCAGCCGCAGGTCCGGGCGCCGGGCGACGAGCTGTTCGACCAGCATCATGTTGGCGGGGTTGTCCTCGACATAGAGCACGGTACGCAGCGGCGTGCCAATGGGCTGGGCGGGCGGGGTCAGTTCCAACAGTCCCGCCTCGCCGGCGGTCAGGTCGGGGGCCGCTGTCGTGCGCAGCTCGAGCCAGAACACGCTGCCGACCCCGGCGCTGCTCTCCACGCCGATGACGCCCTCCATCAGCTCGGCCAGCTGCTTGGTCACCACCAGGCCGATGCCGGTGCCGGCCACGCCGCCGGTTTCCTGGCCGAGGCGGTTGAACGGCTGGAACAGCTGCGCGAGCTTTTCCGGCGCCAAGCCCGCGCCGGTGTCCTGGACGCTGAGCCGGAGACGCGCGGGGGCGACCTCCGTGCAGCTGACCACCACGGTGCCCAGCTCCTGGTTGTACTTGATCGCATTGGAGAGCAGGTTGATGACGATCTGCTTGAGGCGGGTCCGGTCCGCCCAGACGAAGGTGGGCCGGACAAACGGGGGAAACGTCATCCGGATGCCGCGCTGCTGGGCCGCGGGCTCCATCATGGTCTGGCATTCCGCCACGACTTCGCCCAGCGACACCGGTTCGAGGGACAGCGACACCTTGCCGGACTCGATCACGGCGAGGTCGAGGATCTCGTTGATGAGGCTGAGCAGATGCCAGCCCGCCTGCAGGATCTGCGCGATGCGCCCGGCCTGGGCGGGCGAGGGCGACGGGGCGGCCGATTCCATGAGCTGCGCGAAACCCAAGATGGCGTTGAGCGGGCTGCGCAACTCATGACTCATGCTGGAGAGGAAGTCGGACTTGGCGAGGTTGGCCTTTTCGGCGGCGAACCGTGCGCCCTCCAGCTCGACATTCTTTTCCTGCAGCACCTGGTCCAGGCGCTTGCTCTCGGTGACGTCGCGCGCGGCCGCGAACACTCCCTGCAGCCGGCGGTCGCGGTCGTGGAAGGTGGTGGCGTTGAAGGACACGACGGTCTCCTTGCCGTCCCGGGCGTGCGCGGTGAGCTCGTAGTTGGTGACCTTCTTTTCGCTCAGCACCAGCCGGACGCCCGCCGCCGCGCGGTCCGGGTCGGTGAAACAGCCCTTGAAGGGGGCGCCGATCAGTTCGTCCCGCGTGCTGCCGGTGAGCGCCTCCATCTGCTTGTTGACGTCGGTGATGATGCCCGCCGGGTCAGTCGTCATCAGCGCGTCGATGTTGGATTCGAAGAGCGAGCGGGTGTAGAACTGGTGGTCGCGGAGGCGCTGGCTGAGCAGCCGCTGCTCCGCTTCAATCTGCTTGCGCGCGGTGTTGTCGGTGCCGATCAGGAGGTAGCCGATGATGGTGCCCGGGGCATCGCGCAGGGCGGTGACGGAGACCACGGCGGGGAAGCGGCTGCCGTCCTTGCGGATGTAGGTCAGCTCGTAAATATCCTCGATGCCCCGGGAGGCCTTGAACACCAGAGCCTCGAAACCCGGGGTGATGGGCGTCCCCAGTTCCAGGCTGAGGGCCTTGGCCCGGGCGATGACTTCCTGGGGGTCGGAAATATCCGCCGGGGTGATCTTGTTCATGACTTCGGCGGCGGCATAGCCCAGCATGCGCTCGGCGCCCACGTTGAAAATCTGGATGACGCCCTTGGCGTCGGTGGCGATACTGGAGAAATTCGCGCTGTTGAAAATGGCGCTCTGCAGGGCGCTGGCCTTGAGCAAGGCCTCTTCCGCCCGCTTGCGCGCGGTGTTGTCCGTGCCGATCAGGAGATAGCCGATGATGCCGCCTTGATCGTCGCGCAACGCCGTGACCGACACCACCGCCGGAAAGCGGCTGCCGTCCTTGCGGATGTAGGTCAATTCGTAAACGTCCTC
>CAIQQB010000088.1 GCA_903873805.1 uncultured Opitutia bacterium
CCTGGCACTACTGGCATTATCGTCTCGGACTGGCCCGGCCGGGTGCCGTGCCGCCCTTGCCCGTCCGGCGGATCGAGTGATGAACACGTTCAAGCCCCGGCTGGACATCCTGCCCGCCGCCCAGCGCCAGCTCTGGCCCGAATTGCGCCCGGTGCAGCAGCAGGGTTACGTGCTCTATGGTGGCACGGCCATCGCGTTGCGACTGGGCCACCGCCAGTCGGTGGACTTCGATTTCTTCAGCTCCCGCCCGGTAAACCGGGACACGCTGCGCCAAGCGCTGCCCTTTCTCAAGCAAAGCACGGTGCTCCAAGACAGTCACAACAGCTTCACGGTGGTGACGGCTTCCGGGGTGAAAGTCTCCTTCTTTGGCGGCTTGGATTTTGGCCGGGCCGGCCAGCCCCAGCACACCCAAGACGGGGTTTTGCGCGTGGCTTCGCCGACCGACCTGATGGCCACGAAACTCAAGGTCATGCTCCAGCGTTCCGAGGCCAAGGACTACCAGGACATTGCCGCCATGGTCCGGGCCGGAACCCGCGTGGACGTGGGCCTGGCGGCAGCGGAACAGATGTTCAAACCTACGTTCCCGCCTGCGGAGTCGCTCAAAGCGATGGTCTATTTCGAGGGCGGTGACCTGGCGCGACTCTCCGCCGCGGACCGGCTGGTACTCACGGAAGCCGCCCGCAATGTCAAAATGCTGCCCGCAGTGGTGATCGAGCCCGACCTGATGCCGCAGGAGGTTTCCGCGCGCATCAACCCCTCAGTGGCGGTGCGGCCCAGAGTGGATCCTCCCCGGCAAGGACCAAGGATGGGCTTTTGATCCCGTCATCCGGCCAGGCTTGAACGCGGAGTAATCCCGGGAAAGAGTGCGCGTCTTATCCGCGTCCATGGGCTTCGACGATCCCAACACGTTCACTTTGCCGCCGCCGCTTCCGCCTCGCCCGCGCGGACGGCGCCGGCCACCGCCTGACCGTGAAATCGTCCGCCGGCTGGCTCCTTATTGCCGTAGGCTGGGCATCGTCCGACTGGAAATCTTCGGCTCGGTGGCCCGGGGTGAAGCGCAATTCGGCAGCGATGTGGACTTGATCGCCACGTTCCGGGAAATCCCGGGATTGAGCTTTTTCAGCATGGCAGAGGCGATGGGCCGGCGGCTGGGCGTCCCAGTCGATCTGCTGCTCGCGGAGGATGTCGCGGAGATGACCAATCCCTTTCGCAAGGTGACGATTGAACGCGACCGGCGTGTGATCTACACGGCCAGGGCCAGGCGCAAAGGATAGGAGTATATCAGCGATAAGCGGTGCGCAGCCACACCCGCACCGGCCCTCGGCCCGCCCCGCTGATGCGCGTCTCAGAGACCAAGCGCGAAAGTCCCGGCAGGAACTCCTGCTCGGTCGACTCGGTTGAAGGAAGGGCGGACAGCAGCGACTGCCAGAACGCGGGATGCAAGTCGTTGACCAAGCCGAGCCGGGCGATATGGGCTACACGCCCCGTCACGCCCAGCTCTCCGGCTGCTGGTGTTCGCTGTTCCGGTTACTCCCGTCTAACGATTCCGGCACCGACGTCCGCGCCGCGACGCCACGCACCACTTGGCCGCGTCGGCGTCACTCGAAACGGACCCCGCCCCATCCGACCAGACGCGTCGTCGCCCCATCCTTGATTCCCATCAGCCGGCGATTGCGGAGCACGATCTCCTCACCGCGACCCTGCCGAAGCAGTTTCTGATCTTCCCGGCGGAACTGGGCCTTCAGGGCAGCAACCTCCCTGTCGGCTTTTGTCAGATTGAGCCGGGAGAGTTTGTTGACTAGATGCCGCAGTTTCATTGCCGAGCACGATAGCAGCCAGCCGGGTTCGATCACGCTTCGCCGTCGCCGCAGTCGAACCGCCGACGCCCGTTACACGGGACAATCCGCGCCAGGGCCGGGGCTGGGGCGGCG
>CAIQQB010000089.1 GCA_903873805.1 uncultured Opitutia bacterium
CCTAACTTAGGCCGTTGAACTTAAAGTCAACGGAGGTCCCTTTCGCCACCTGAAGCCGGGGGAAGTTGAACCACCGAGGCACAGAGAGCACGGAGGCCAAACCTCAGGGCACTGAGAAAACCAGCTCCCGAAGCAGCATGCCCAGAACAACCCCGCCGCAATTGGCACCCATCAGCGGTTAAAATCTCCGCGCTTTCGTGCCCTTTCGTGCCTTTCGTGGGCCCAACTTTCCGTGTCGTCCGTGTATGCCGTGGGCCACCTCCGCCCTCCGAGTTCAGATCGATTCGTCATCCGCGTCCATCCGCGTGATTCGCGGGTAACTCCGCTTCCGAGTGTTCCGTGGGCCAGCCGCTAAGGTTGTGACATGGCAGGCTTTTACTGCGGCTTGGCGGTGCGAGCGATTTCGACGGCGTAGACGTGCATCGGGCCGTGCATATTGGAGCGGAAGATGATCCACTTCATGTCGGGGGTGAAATGGACGTTGGGCTCGAGCGTGTAGTCGTGCTTCGCCAGGTTCACGAGGCGTTCGGACTGGAGGTAACCGGGGCGGATGAGCGTCCCGGAGTTTGGGGCCCGGATGCCGGCGACATCGGGGATAGCCTGCGGGCGGAAGAGGTAGATCCATTTGCCGTCCTTCGCGTGGGCGACCATCTCGCTGTCGCCGCCGTCGCCAGCGAACATCGTGCCGTCGGGCGAGACCGTGAAGTGCACCGACCACTCGTCGCGTTGCAGGTGCCACCAGGTGCGCGCGCCGGTCGCCAGTTCGTAGCCGGCGAGAAAGAAATCCTCGCCGCGCGGGAGCTGCAGGTCGTACCAGATGGTCCGGCCGTCCGGGCTGAAGGACTCGTGGCCGGCGATCTCCATGTTCATCGTGCGCGGGTGGAGGAGGTGGTCGCCGGAGCCGTCGGTGCGGATGGTCCAGATGCGGTCGACCTTGTGCCACGGTCCCTCGTGGCAATACATCAGCAGGCCGGGGTCGGTGGGGGAAAACTGGATATGGCCGAGCCAGTCGGTGGTCTTGAACAGCGTCCGCGTTTCACCGGTTACCGTGCTGATGAGGTAGAGCGTCATCGGCCGGCGCGATTCGAGGCGGTCGTTCATGCGCGTCTCCTTGATCTCGGCGTAGGTCATCGTGTGGCCGTCGGGGCCCTTGAGTTGCGGCAGCGGGGCACCGGGCAGTGGGAGCGGGATGCCGAAGGGCTGGCCGTCGTCGGCGCCCGCGCCCACGAGCAGGCTCTCGTCGGCATTGATCGAGGAAAACGTGCCGCCAGGCGGGAGCTTGGCGATGCGCCGGATCGCGCCGGTGTCGAGGTGGGTGGCGAAAACCCACGTGTCGGCGCCGTCCTTCTTGGTGTAGTAGACCTGACGGGTTTTCGGCCCCATCAGAATGCCGCTGCTGCTGTTGATGGTGTCGCCGACGCCGGGGACGACGAGCCGGAGCGCATGGGTTTTCAGGTCGAGGAGCGAGAGGCCGCCCGGCGTGATCATGATCATCGCGTCGCCCTCGGGCGTGAACGGATTCTGGTGAAAGTAGAGCGAGGCGCTTTCCGGCTCGCGGGAGAGCCGGACGACGCGGTGGCCGGTGTCGGGATCGACCCAGTCGACCGGCGGTTCGGCGGCGGCGAGGGCGCGCGCCGCGAGCAGCCCGGCGGCGAAAACAGCGAAGACGAGGCGGGGCGGATGGCAGCGCATAAAGAAAATCTCCCCTCCGCGCGGGGCGGCCGCCGCTTCAGACCAGCGGACGGAAGATCCGGTCGAGCGTGCCGGTGCTGTCGCCGATCTTTTCGGTCGGCACGTCCATGACCTCGAGCATCGAGCGGTAGAGATTGGTCATCGGGACCTTGTCGCCGACGTTGACGTGCCGGCCGGTGGTGATCGCGCCGCCGCCGCCGCCCGCGAGGAGCACGGGCAGGTTCTCATGCAGGTGCTGGTTGCCGTCGCTGATGCCGCTGCCGTAGTGGATCAGGCAATGGTCGAGCAGCGTGCCGTCGCCCTCGGGGATGGACTTCAGGCGGTCGAGGAAATAGGCGAACTGGGTCGTGTGCCAGCGGTTGATCTGGGCGAGCTTCACCTTTTTCGCCTCTTCGTTGCGATGGTGGGAGAGATCGTGGTGGCCGTCGGGGATGCCGATGAACGGGTAGGGACGGTTGCTGCCGTCGTGGGCGACGATGAAGCTGGCGATGCGGGTCGAGTCGGTTTGGAACGCGAGGACCATCATGTCATACATCAGCCGGATGTGCTGCTCGTAGTTGATGTCCTGCTTCGGATTCGGCGCGACCTGGCCGGGGGGCGGGGTCTTGATCTGGAACTTCTCGCTCTGCGCGATGCGGTGTTCGAGGTCGCGGATGGCCGAGAGGTATTCGTCGAGTTTGCGGCGGTCGCCGGCGCCGAGCCGGGCGTTGAGGCTGCGGGTGTCCTCGAGCACGAAGTCGAGCACGCTCTTGCTGTAGAGCTCACGCTTGGCCCGGGCCTCGATCGTCTCGCTGGTGGCGCCGCCGCCGAACATCCGCTCGAACACCTGCCGCGGATCCACCTCGGGGTTGATCGGCTGGGTCTCAGATTTCCACGCCAAGTTGAACTGGTAGGCGCAACTGTAACCCGAGTCGCACGAACCGGCGCGCTGGCCGCCGTCGCAGCTCAGCTCCAGCGAGGCGAGCCGGGTCTGGTCGCCGATCTTGTTGGCGGCGATCTGGTCGACCGAGATGCCCGCCTTGATGTCGGCCCCGGCGGTTTTGCGCGGGTGGCAGCCGGTGAGGTAGGCGGCCGAGGCGCGCGCGTGGTCGCCGCCGCCGTCGCCCAGACCGTTGGCCTGCTCATGGGCGAGGCCGGTGATGACGTTGAAATCCTGCTGGTGCGCCTTCAGCGGCTCCAGAATCATCGGCAGATCGTAGCCCTCGCCGACGACGCTCGGGGTCCAGTCCGCCATGTTCTTGCCGTTGGGCACATAGATCCAGGCGACGCGCTTGGGGATGGCGGTGGCGGCCGGACCGGACGTGCCCGCAGCCAGGGCGCGGACCGGCGGACAGAGGGATTCCAGCATGGGCAGCGCAACAATCGTGCCGAGACCGCGGAGGAATCGCCGGCGGGGCATGTGCCAGGGCTGGTTCATGGGGCTGAAAAGGTGATGGGTTGGGGCGACCGGAACTGCCGGCAAAATGCCCGGGGCGCCCCCAATTGCAAGGCGTAAATTGGGCGCGGGCAGGCGTGCCGAGTAAGGTATTGTGGTAGGGACGTCACTCCGTGGCGTCCGCGGACGGCTCGGAGAGCCGTCCCTACCGGTTGGCGTCTGTTACAAACTGTACCACCTTGAAACAGGTTGCGCTCCGCCGGTCGCAAAAGCCTTCACTTTTGCCGGCGGGCAGTGTTGGCTTGCCGCAGTATCTTGCCCCGTCCGGTCTACCGGCACAGCGCTTCCCCTCCGGCGGTTCCGATCTCGGCCGCCCGTCACCCCCATCCCCATGCAAACGTCTCCCTCCCGCCTGTTTCGCCGTCTGGCCACCGTGGGCCTCCTGTGCGCCGCCCTCCTGCCCGCTGCTCTGCGCGCGGCCGATACCCCGCCGCTCAAGCTCGTGTTCGACGGCGTCCTCAGCGAGCACAAGCTCGCCCTCAAGGAACTCGCCGCCGATCTGCCGTCCGACTGGACCGGCTACACCCACCTGGTGTTTGAAATGCGCACGTCCACGCCGCAGCGCTTCGGGCTCTGGGCCTACACGGCGGACGGTCCGCGGCGCATCGAGATCCAGCCGCTCGGACAGAACGTCTGGCTGCGCGCCTCGATCCCGCTGCAGTATTTCATCGGGATGGACAAGTCGGGCACCGACCTGGCGTCGTCGATCAACCGCCGCACGACCTCGTTCTGGATGTCGGTGTGGGGGCCGTTCGGCAACCTGAAGTCGGTCGAGGCGCTCGGCTTCGCCATGCAGTATCCCCTCCACCAGCCGGTGATCGAGCTGCGGGCGGTCCACCTTGCCAAGCAGGACGAGGGCTCCGATTTCCTCGAGGGCAAGCCGGTGCTCGATGAGTTCGGCCAGTGGGCGCATGTGGACTATCCGCGCAAGATCCACAGCCGTGAGCAGCTCAACCAGGAACTGGCCGACGAGGCCAAGACGTTCGGCAGCGGGGCCGACTTCGGCTACGGCACCTACGGCGGCTACACGAGCACGCAGGCCAAGGCCACCGGGTTCTTCCGCGTCGAGCAGATCGACAATGTTTGGTGGTTCGTCGACCCCGAGGGGCACCAGTTTCTTTCGACCAGCTCCAACGGCATCGGCGCGCCCGGCGGCGGCCGCGGCAACCGCGGCGGCGGCGCCCCCGGTCAGGTGGCCGCACCCGCGGCCACCCCTGCGGCCGCGCCCGCGACCGACGGCGCCACGGTCATGACCGCCGCCGAGCGCCAGATCCGCCGGCTCAACTCGTGGGGCCTGAACACCGGCGGAACGGGCCGGCCCAACATTCAGATGCTCCGCTGGCCGCAGACGCCCGCGACGACGTTTCTCGGGGTGCCCGATGTGTATGCCGACAACTATGCCGCCGGCATCGACCAGGCGGCCGATACCCAGTGCACGTCCCGCAAGGGCGACCCGATGCTCATCGGCTACTTCATCGGCAACGAGCCGCCCTGGGGCGACCGCGAGACTGAGGTCGTGGACCTGATCCTCGCGGGGCCGGACACCGCCACCAAGGCGAAGCTCAAGGCGACGCTGGCCCAGGGTGACACGCCCGCCCGCCGGAAGGAATTCGTCGTGGCCGCCTTTCAGCATTACCTCGATGTCGTCTGCGCTGCGGTGCGGAAATACGATCCCAACCATCTGATCATCGGCATCCGCTTCGGCGGCAAGGTGGCCGACGAGGTTCTGCGCATGGCCCGGGTGTTCGACGTGTGCAGTATCAACGTCTACGAATACGAACCGACGAAGCAGATCGAGCGCGCCTACCGGCTTTCGGGCCGCCCGATCCTGGTGGGCGAGTTTCACATCGGCGTTCCGGAAAACGGCCTGGGCTCGGGCCTGGTGCAGGCGAAGGACCAGGCTGAGCGCGGCGTCGCGTACCGCTACTATATCGAGCAGGCGCTGTCGCTGCCATATGCCCTCGGGGCGCACTGGTTCACCTGGCGCGACGAGCCGGTGCTGGGCCGTGGTGACGGCGAGAACTACAACATCGGCTTTGTCGACGTGACCGACCGCCCGTATCCCGAGTTGGTGGACGCGGCGAAGGAGACCCACAAGCGCCTGTTGCAGGTTCACTCCGGAAAGATCCTGCCCTTCAGCCGCAAACCCCTCGCCTCCGACTCCGGCAGCCCGTCCTCACCGTGGGATAACTGAGGTCTGGCCTCAGCCAGTCCATACAACCGCGGCCTGGGCGAGCTCTCTCTTCATCCCCACTCCGGTGAGAACTAACAAAATACGGCCAGTCCCCGTCGGATTGCACTCGGCCATGCCCAGAGCACTCAAACGCTGGATAAGCCTGATCCTTGGAGTCGGAGTGAGCATTTTGCTGTGCGGCTGTCTTCCAACTGTGCCGGAAGTTTCCGACCTTTTATTCAAAGTGCCGATCGGGACCAGCCGAGAAGCGATAATTAGGATTCTTGCTGATAAATATGGCAGTAATGACCCCAAGTTTATCCATTATTACGGGCTAGATACGCAGCCAACATTGGTCACAAATCGTTCGATCAAAGTGGACATGGATTTAGTAAAAGACTTCAGGAAGGATCACCTATACGTGCGAGTGTTCCCTGCTGAGCTTTATGACAGGATGCCACTTGATTCGCTCACTCAACTTATTCCTATAGTGGCTGAAGCTTCTGAGAGCAATGGTTTGATAACTTTATTCTTTGATAGCCATCTGAATTATATCGGATTCATGAGTTATTCTGTAAGACCCGGAAAGTGAGGCTAGGGCAGGTTCAAGACCAATGCTGTCCCACGAATCCGGGGTTACGATTTCATAACTTACGGGCGATAGGATGTTAGGGCGGTTTTGAGGGTGCTCACGATTTGAACACCGGAGGCGGTTTTTTGATCTGATCCGGGATGAACTCCGGCCAAACCG
>CAIQQB010000090.1 GCA_903873805.1 uncultured Opitutia bacterium
GCTCCCGGGCTTACCCACAGTAAATGACATTTAGCCAAAAAAAGACCGCGCACCGGGTGGTGCGCGGCCTGAAAGGCGGCTCGGGGACGGGGAGTTCGCTCAGAACCCGTATTCGAGCGAGACGTAGGCCTGCGGACCGTGGAAGTTTGTGAGTCCGCCGGTCGTGTCGTTCACGCTGCTATAGTAACCGGCCTTGGCGTTGCCGATCAGCTTCTGGGAGAATTTGTGCTTCACCCCCACCGAGGCCGAATACTCGGTGGCAACCACCCCGTAAGGTTCATTCAGCAAGGCGAGCTGGGCATCTCCATTATTGGCCCGGTAGTAGTTGAACTGGACCTGCAGGTCGTCCGTTGTTGTCACGACGGCGCCGGCCAGCAGGCTGCCGGTGAAGTAGTTGTTGTTGGAGTTCTGGATCTCCCCATTGACGTTGTAATTGACCGGCGGGGTGCCCGTCGGTCCATAGCCAGCATTCGGATAGATGGTATCAATCACGTTGAAAACCAGGTTGGCGTTGGCTTCGATGTAAAACTGGCGGATGGGGGTCCAGTCAATCGTTTCGCCGATGGAGTGGCTCTTGGAGTGCATCGAGTCATATTCAAGCGTGGCGCCGGAACCGGTGACCTCCATGGTACCACGCTGGAAGATGTAGCGGGTGGTAAAGGTCAGGGTATCGAGGGGCTTGGCGATGGCCGTGAGTTTGATGCCGCTGAACTGGGAGGCGAGAATGTAGTTGTCGCCCAAGACGAGCACCGGCGAGTTGGCCGTCGTGTTGTAACCATTTTCGCTGTTGCTGGTGCTCTTGTAGAACGTCTCGGCCCGCAGGTTCAGGAGGGAAGACTGGCGCCAGGTAGCGCCGACCGTATAGTCGCCGTTGCTCTGGGACGGTGTGACGAAGTACTGCAAGGGCGAGACAATGGTCGACGAATATGTCGGGGCGTTGCGGTCGCTGCCAGTCGAGTATTCGCCCGTGGCTGAGGCATAGAGGGCGACATCCTGGAATCCCGTGTAACGGAGGTCCAATTCGGGTGTCAGCACCTTCTCGTCAACATGCGAAAACTCCGAACGGGGCGAGGGGGGGGGAGTCGTGATGGGGGGGGTGCCGGTGGCGGGCGTCTCCGTATTGAAGGTGCCGGCGGCCTTGGTCGTCCTGTCTTCGCCCTTCAGCGCTACGGTGGCGGAGAAGTTGTCCGTGGGTTTGAAATCAAACGCGAGATTGGCGGCATAGGCGATGACGCCGGAGGTTCCGGCCAGATTCGTGAAGATGTAGGTCGTCACGGGCTGGGACACGGGCACGGCGACCACCGTGAGGCTGCCGGCGGTGACGGTGGCGGTGGGGACGGTGGTGATTTCCTGCCGGTCGCCGCTGAAGGTCCCGGCGACATCGTTGAAGTTCAGGCCGGCGCGCATGGTGATCTTGTCGGTCAGTTCGGTCCGCGTCGTGCCAGTCAGGCTGAACGTCCTGGTGCGAAAACCGTTGTATTCGGTCTGGAGCTGCTGATTGTTGAGGTTGGCTTGATTTGTGCCCCCTACCTGAGCGGCGAAGGGCTTGACCTCGGTCGGGTCGATGGCGACGAACTGTCCGTCCATGTTATTGACCAAATCAGCGAGGGCCGTGAGCTGGTAGGTCGTCTTGCCCACCGTCTGTTTCATACTGGCTTCCAGTGTCTGGTGGTGTTCATCCATTTGGAGATAACCGGGGACGATATGACGGACCGGCGAGATCGGCGGGGTGGCGGGGTTGATGCCGGTGAGATCGGTGGCACCCCATTCGGTTGAGTCCTTCTTACCGTCACGAATCTCATTCGTGTAGCGGATCTTGAAGATCGGCGCATTGGGCAGGTTGATGGTCGCTTCCGCCCAGAATTTGCTGCGATCAGTGAAGAGGTCCTGCTGAGACAGGGGAAGCCACTCGTTGTTGCCCGGGAAGAAGCCGCCCACGCCGTCGTAGAACGTGCGGAACCGCTGGTAGCCGACGTCGACGGAGCCGACGCGATCCTTGGTCACATTGAAATGGGCGAGATAATCCTCGGTGTTGTCGAGGGCGTGCCCGTCGATGCGCAGCGTGGTGTCCTTGGTGAGATCCTTGGAATAAAGGAAGTCCTGGACCCCGCCGCTGGTGTCTTTGGCCTGTTTGGTGCGAGCCTGGAAGGCATTGGTGTCGCCGTTGATCCAGTCAGACTGGCCGCCCAGTTTGATATAGTTGTCGAAGACCGGGAAGGCGTCGGAGTTGGACGGCGTCTGTCCGGAAACCTTGGCAACGGAGAGGGCGAGGGTGGCGCCTGCGAGGAGGCGGAGGAGATGTTTCGTTTGCATGGTGGGCAACGTTGGGGGGCTCAGTAGCGGAAGTGGTTGTTGGCGTTGGAGCCGTGGATGGCCTCATGGCATCCGGCGCTCCAGCAGGTGCCCTGCATCAGGCGGGCGTTGTGATTCTGGACCGACGTATTGATGGCGTTGGCATTGATCTGGCCGGCATTCGGCGTCGAGGGTGCCTCCAGGTGGCAGCGCAGGCAGAGGTTGGCGTCGCGGGCGACGAGCATCTTCTGGTTGATGGAGCCGTGCGGATTGTGGCAGGAGACGCAGCCTTCCTTGAGGGCGCGGTGCTCGAAGACAAACGGACCCTTCTGCTGGGTGTGGCAGGAGGTGCAGGTGTCATTCTGGCTGGCGAGGGCGGCCCCGGTGCCGCGGATGGCGTTGCCGGAGTGCACATCGTGGCAGTCCACGCACGAAATCTTGCCGGCGAGCACCGGGTGGGAGTTCGGGAGGCTGAACTGGCTACGCTTGTCGAGGTGGCACTGGAAGCAGGCCTCGGGGGACTTCTTCGGGTTGACAATCGTGCCGGCGGCGCCGCCGGAGGTCACGTGCAGGCTGGCGGGGCCGTGGCAGGCCTCGCAACCCGTGTCACCGACCTTGTCGTCGGTCAGGTGCAACTTGCTGTGCGTGGCGGAGGCGAAGTGGCTCGCTTCGTCGGCATGGCACTGCACGCACTGTTTGGAACCGGCGTATTTCGCACCCGCAATCTGCGGGGGCGCCACCACTGCGCGGTTAACCTCCGCGCAGGAAATCAGAAGCAGTCCCAAGGCGGACGTGATTCCGAGGATGAGGGCGGGTTTGGTCCAGCGTGGACGGGGGGGGCGTGAGGTCATGACGTTGAAGTTCGGTGGTTGGAGCAGGTGCGGAAGTGAATCGGACGGATTTCGGTCAGCCTCTCTTATCGCAATATTTCGTCCCGTTGGCTGCGCATCCTTTGCCGCGTTGCGTGCATTATTTGTCGAGATTGGGAGTGGCGGTGGAGAAGGCCAACCACCTGCCTATGGGGTGACCGGCGGTTTCCCTGCAGGCGGGCGGTTTCCGGCGGACAGAATTGTCTATCGTTAGGGCGGTGCCGGACAAAATCTGCTCAGCCCAACGGGGCCAGATTCCGCTGCACAGCGGCCGGGGCGAGAAGGGCGGACGGCTCCGCAGCCAGTTCGGCCTGGACGTGGGCGCGCATCGAGTCGCGATAGGCGTTCACCGACTCGAAGAACTCCGACATCATCAGCATCAGCCAGTACATCCCGCGTTCGGTCAGCTTCCAGCCCGCGGCGTCCCGGCGGGCCGCCCCAAGCACCTCCAGCGTGCGGAGCTCGCCCCAGAGGCGACGGAAAAACTTGGAACCGTACCGCCGCTGCGCCCAAGCCCGGTCCAGGCTCAGGCCAAACATTTTTACCAGCAAGGTGTAGCGGAGGCGGTCAGTCTCGCCCAAACGATGCCGGGTGACGATGCCGGTGCGCCCGCTGGCGATGAGCTTCTCGTAGCCCTGGAGGGAGAACGTGGTCGCGTAGAGGGAGCCGTCGAGGTAGCTGAACGCCCCGCTGCCGACGCCCACATAGTTCTCCGCGGTCACGATGTATTCGTCACCGCCCTGGCCGCGCCGGGTGAAGCACCAGGCGGAGGTCGGGGTGAACTCCGGCTGCAGGCGCCGCAGGATCGTGGCGTAAAACTGCCGCAGGCGCCGCCGGTCCGGGGTGCCCATCGCACCGGCCATCCGGCGCAACACCGAGGGCGAGGTCATCAGCGGGTAGCACGAAACCTGATTGGCGCCGAGTGTCTGGAAAATCTCCAGGTCGCGCTCCAGCGAGGCGAGGGTCTGGTGTGGCTGATTGAAGATCAGATCCACATTGAGCGTGGGAAACAGCCCCGCCGCGCCCCGGATCCGGTCCGCGATTTCCGCCCCGCCACCATATTTTTCGTGCCGCTCCATTTCCCGGAGCAGCCGGTCGTCGAAGCTTTGCACGCCAACGGACAGCCGGGTGACGCCGGCCAGACGCAGTTGCTCCAGCAGGTCGGGGCGCAAATCCTTCGGATTGGTCTCGACGGAGATTTCGCGCACCCCGAACAGCCGCCGGACGAGGCCGATCGTCTCGAGCAGCTCCGCGGGCTCAGCCGTGGGGGTGCCACCGCCAAAATAGACGTCGGTGAACCGGTGGCCGGCGGCATGGTAGCGGCGAATCTCCTCCCGCAGCGCCGCAAAATAGCGGCGGGCCCGTTCGGGACAGTACTGCACCCGGTGAAATGAACAAAAACTGCACAGGGTCTCGCAAAACGGAATATGCACGTAAAGCTGGCACCCGCCCTCCTGCGGCACGGCCGGCATGGCACCATCGACCTCCTCCATCCGGAGGAATCCGCGGGTGCGGAACCGGAAGATCCGGATCAGGAGCGAATCGATGACAGGGGAGTCGAGCATGGCAGGGCGCCCAGATCCGGCGGCCGGAGGGGCGGTTCGACAGTATCGGCCCAATCCCGCCAACCGGCTACCGACGGTTTGTCAAAAGGCCCGCATTTCTTGCCCCGAGCCGGCTGCATCCCAGCCGGACAGGCAAAGAAGTGCCCATGTTTGGTCAAGGGATGCAGAGCTGAATCTCGGCGGGTGGATATGCTCTGGGGGTCGGTCAAACCCATCCAACCATGCGAACTTCCGGGAGGCATTTGTCGGCTGTGCACCTGTCCGCGCTTGGACTTCCCGGGCCGGGTTGGCGGTGGTCCGCGCTCCTGGCCGTCCTGCTGGGCGGCTTCTGGCTGGCGGCGGGCGGGGCCGAGCCGCCGACCGCACCGAGCGTGCCGGCGCCCAATTCCAACGCGAGCTGCCTCGAGTGCCATCGCGACAAGGATCTTTCCACCCGGAAGGACGGACAGAAGCTCTCGCTCTTTGTCGACGAGAAGGCCCTGGCCCAGTCCATCCACCACTCGCTCGACTGCACCGACTGCCACGACAAGTTTGACGGCGAGAACTTTCCCCATCGCAGTCCCATGGTGGCGGTCGATTGCGCCTCCTGCCATGAGAACATGGGCCGGCGGCATCTGTTTCACCCGCGGCTGGCGGAAAAACCGGTTCCGGCCGGCAAGGACACCTCGTGCTCCGCCTGCCACGGCACCCACGGGATCGCCGGGGTGAAGCAGCCCGATTTCCCGTTCACCGCCGCCGGCCAGCCGGCGGCCTGCGGCCAGTGCCATGAGGCGGCGCGGGACCATTTTGTGGCGTCGGCCCACGGCCGGGCCCTGGCCGGCAAGGAGACCGATGCGCCCGCGTGTCTGACGTGCCACCGGCAGCCGGTCGCCCCGGTCGCCGGAGCCAAGCCCACCCTCGAACAGAAGCTCGCCCAGACGAAACAGTGCGAGTCATGCCATGTGGCGAAGCCGGGAATCGCCGGTCAGGCGCTGCGGGGCGTCAAGTTTGTGGCGTCGTTCGACGAGAGCGTGCACGGGGCGGCGCTCCAGGCGGGCAAGGCGGAGGCCGCCAACTGTGTGGACTGCCACGGGGCGCACGAGATGAACCGGGCGATGAGCGCCGACGCCCGGATGAACAAGCAGCACGTCGCCGCCACCTGCGCGACCTGCCACGCGAAGATCGCGGCCGAGTATGACACCAGTGTTCACGCCGGGGCGTTGCGCAGGGGGAACACCGACTCCGCCACCTGCACGACCTGCCATGGCGAGCACGACATCCGCGCGCGCCGGGATCCGACCTCGCCCGTCCATGCCAACAACGTCGCGCAACAAGTCTGCGCCACCTGCCACGCCTCGCTCAAGCTCACCCAGAAATACGGGCTGGCCTCGCACACATTCCAGACCTTCGAGGACAGCTACCACGGCCTCGCGGTTCGCGGAGGCTCGATCGAGGTGGTGAACTGCGCCAGCTGCCACAGCGCGCACGCGATCAAATCGCAGAACGACCCGACGTCGACGGTCAACAAGGCCAACCTGGTGCAGACCTGCGGCCAGTGCCACCCGGGCGCGAACAAGCGCTTCGCCGTCGGCAAGGTGCACGTGAGCCCGGAGACGGCGGACGGGCAGGACGGCAGCAGTCCGATCCTTTATCTCGTTTCGAGCGTCTACGTGATCCTGATCGTGGCGGTGGTCGGCGGCATGTTCCTGCACAACGCGCTCGATTTCCTGAAGAAGATCCGGCGGAAGCTGGCGGTGCAGAAGGGGCTGGTCGAGCCGGAGCATGTCGCGCACCGGCTTTACCTCCGCATGACGGCGCACGAGCGGGTGCAGCACGCGGTCCTGATGCTCAGCTTCACGCTGCTGGTCGTGAGCGGCTTCATGCTGCGCTATCCCGAAGCCTGGTGGGTGGTCGCGATCCGCGACGTGAGTACGCGCGCCTTCGAATGGCGCGGCTGGGCGCACCGCCTGGCAGGCGTCACCATTCTGGCGGCAGGAGTCTGGCACATCGGCTATCTGGCCCTGACGAAACCGGGCCGGTCACTGTTCCGCGATTTGCGGCCGCGCTGGCGGGATCTGACCGATCCGTGGGCGGTCCTGAAATACAACCTTGGACTCTCGCCCACCAAGCCGGCCTTCCCGCGTTTCAGCTACATCGAGAAGGCCGAGTATTGGGCGATGGCGTGGGGGACGATCCTGATGGGGGTCACCGGCGCGATCCTGTGGTTTGAAAACACCTCGATCGGCCTGTTTTCCAAGCTGGGATTTGATGTGGCCCGGACGATCCATTTCTACGAGGCCGTGCTGGCGACGCTGGCGATCATCGTCTGGCATTTCTATTTCGTGATCTTCAACCCCGACGTCTATCCGATGAACCTCGCCTGGCTCACCGGCCGGATGTCGGAGGAGGAACTGCACGAGGAGCATCCGCTACAGCTCGCCGAGCTGAAGGCGGCCGAGGCGGCCAAAACCATTCCGCCGCCACCCCCAGCACCCGGACCCTGAAACAGGGCGATTGCTGCGAGCAAGTCGGGTCACTGGCAGTAGAAAAACTCTCAACTCAGGCAGTTCGATCAACCACCATTGTCGCAGATGTCCCGGATCCAGAGAAGAGAGATAGATTTCTCGTGCAGAATCCCTTTGCCCACGGGGTTTCGGGCCCGCCGTCACCCTGAAACTTGGCTGACTCGGCGAATGGACGCTGTCCGGCAGCGTTCTTCCGCCATCCGTGGGCGTTTCTCACGATGGTTCCACCGTGACGGAGCCGGGATCTTTCCTTTCAGTCACCTGCGCCTCCCACGTAAAGAATTCATTGCGAACAGAGTACATCAATCCCATCCCAATGAACCCAAAATTAACATTAAGCGGCTTGACCCCTTTGGTGATGGTCTTGATTTTATCCGTACCAGCGCCTGCTGCTCGGGCACAGATATTTGTCGACAACTGTGCCACCGGCAGCGTCGGAAAATACGCCATGGACGGTTCGGTCATCAATGCTTCCCTGATCACGGGCTTGAATGAACCCAGCGGGCTGGCGATCTCCGGCTCAAACCTCTATGTGGCATCATGGATCAATGGCACAATCGGCCAATACTCCACCAACGGTGCCACCATCAACGACACCCTTGTCTCGGATCTGGGCTGGCCCTTCCAGATTGCGGTCGCAGATTCCTTCATCTACGTTGCAAATTATCTTTCCGGCAACGTCGGCAGATACAACCTCGACGGCTCAACCTCCAATGCTGCTCTCGTCAATGTTGGTTATGGTGCAAGCGGCATCGCGGTGTCGGGCTCTACCCTGTATGTTGCCAATGTATACAGTGGCACAATTGGCGCCTACAGCATATCAGGCACCACGCTCAATTCCACTTTGATCACAGGCCTTGTGCACCCGGCTGAAATCGCCATTTCGGGTTCCGATCTCTATGTCGCAAACCAGTTTGCCGGCACAGTCGGAAAATACACCACCGCAGGCGCCGCTGTTAACATCAACTTTGTCACCGGGCTGAATTACCCCCAAGGGGTCGCCATCGCCGGTGACAGCCTCCTCGTCACTAATTTTGGCGGTACCCAGCTCGAGTTCGCCAATGGCACCACGGTGGGAAAGTACGGGTTCTTCCGGTTTTTGTGTGGGTAAGGCTGGGTAAAACCGGCATAGGGAGGGGATGAGCGAGATCCATGATCCAAACATCGAAAGCCATTATGCCGGGCTGTTGGGCATCGCTGCTCCGTGGGAGGTCAGCGAGGTGAC
>CAIQQB010000091.1 GCA_903873805.1 uncultured Opitutia bacterium
ACTTGAACAAAGGTCGTCAGATTTGTAGTAATCGCCAGTTGCTTCCGGGTGATGGCCATCGCGAGGTAGGTGCAGATTCCTGCGAGCGGATTGATTCGGACAATTTCCTCCGCCGCCCACCGTTCTGGGCCATTGAGAAATACGGTTCCGTGGAGCAAGAGCATGTCGCTGCGGCCTCCGTTTTTTTCGATGATTTTATTCTGAAGGTATTTTTTGTTTGCAGCCGTTTCTTCCGGCAGAACCGTAAAACGAGGGGCGGCGGCAAAGGCTTCTTTCTGCATAAAATTCACGGTCTTCCAATAATTTGTTCCAGTAACCGAAACCCCTGGAGTCAAACAACCCACGCCGCCCAATTCTTTTTGGGCGTTTCGTATCACGGGGGTATTTTGAGGATAGGCCGTGACTTCAATGGTTATTTTTTCCTCTCCGGCGGATAAAGTAACGTCGGGAGGATCATCTGGGTTAGAATGCAAGATGACTTCGAGTGGTTGGCCTGTTGGAAAGTCAGGGTTGGTCTTCAAGATCGCCTCCCAAAAATTGTCGGATGAAACGAAATTTTGCATAGCCATGAACTCGCTCCCTTCGTGGCTGCTCAAATTCAGAGCGGTAAGTTCCTCCCGAGTTAACTCTGGGATTCCATCCGTTCTGATCGGGATAGATTTCAATGCCATCGGCGAGCCTTTGATTTAGTGAGATGAGTTCACCCCCGCTTCTGCGCGATGAGCTGCTCCAGTTTCACAATGTCGGCGGAGAAGAGGCGGATGCCTTCGGCGGTTTTTTCGGTCGCCATCGCGTCCTCGTTCAGGGCGAAGCGGAAACCCTTCTCATCGAAGGTGACCTTCTTCACGTCCGCGTCGGCGGCCTGCGCGGGGTCGAGCTTGCGGACGAGCGGGTCGTTCGAAGCCGCGAGTTCGCCGAGCAGCGCGGGGGCGATGGTGAGCAGGTCGCAGCCGGCCAGCTCGGTGATCTCGCCCTTGTTGCGGAAGCTCGCGCCCATGACCTCGGTCTTGTAGCCATACTTTTTGTAGTAGGTGTAGATCTGCGCGACGGATTTCACGCCCGGGTCGTCGGCGGGGGCGAAGTCATGGCCCGCGTTTTTCTTGTGCCAGTCGAGGATGCGGCCGACGAAGGGCGAGATGAGCTGCACGCCGGCCTCGGCGCACGCGACCGCCTGCGGAAACGAAAAGAGCAGGGTGAGGTTGCAGCGGATGCCGTCGGCGCGGAGGGCTTCGGCGGCCTTGATGCCCTCCCAGGTCGAGGCGATCTTGATGAGGATGCGCTCGCGGGGAATGCCGGCAGCGGCATAGAGGGCGATGATCTCGCGCGCCTTGGCCACGGTCGCGGCGGTGTCGAACGAGAGGCGGGCGTCCACCTCGGTCGAGACGCGGCCTGGAACGATCTTGAGGATCTCGAGGCCGAAGCGGACGAGGAGGCGGTCGATGACCTGCGGAGTGGCCGCGCCCGGGCCGGCGTCGCGGAGGGCCTGGTCGACAAGCGGGGCGTAGGCGGGCATCACGGCGGCCTTAAGGATGAGCGACGGGTTGGTCGTGGCGTCCTGCGGCGCGTAGGCCTTCATGCTGGCGAAATCGCCGGTGTCGGCGACGACTTTGGTAAACTGCTTGAGCTGGTTGAGTTGGGACATGGGAGGTGAGGAAAAAGCGTTTAGGATTTCGCCGCCAACGTTGACAATGGCCTCAATGAGTTGGGTGGGCATGCGCGGAAGGGATGAAGGATGAAATTGAACCACGGAGGCACGGAGGCCACAGAGTAGGGAATTGGTCTTTCTGACTCCGTGTCCTCCGTGCCTCTGTGGTTCAACCTTGTTTCGCAGGCTGTCAGGCGGGTGGCGGGGGCGGCAAATGTTTTTGGAGCCAGGCGGTGCCGCCGGCTTCGTCGGCGAAGGCGCCGTCGAGCTGGGCCTCGAAGGCGGCGTCGAGCAGGGGCTTCATCTGCGGGCCGGGTGGCACGCCGAGCGCGAGCAGGTGCCGGCCGAGCATCAGCGGGCGCGGCGCGGCGTGCTGGAACGCGAGCTTCTTGGCGCGGGCGCGCAGCCGCTCGATCAGCGCGATGGTGGCCGGCGACTGCAGCGGCGGGCGGCCGAAGCTGTCGGCGGTCATGACGGCGCAGAGGTCGTCCACCGTCGCGGGCGCGATCCGCAGGGCGAGCCGGCGCACCTGGGCGTCGGTGAAGGCGCTGCGGGCGCCGTGGTGGTGGATGAGGTGGTTGATGACGAGCGGGCGCACCCAGCCGGTGAGCTCGGCCGGCGCGCCGATGCGGCGCAGAAACGTCTCGGTCGGCGGCCCGCCGGCGGCCTCGTGCTCGTGGCTGGTCCAGCGCATCTGGCCGCGGCGCTCCATCCGGACGGTGGTGGCGGGTTTGCCGAAATCGTGGGCGAGGGTGGCGAAGAGCAGCGCGCGGCGGCGGACGTCGTCGCCCTCGCGCCAGACGTCGAGGCGGACCATCGCGTCGCAGCAGTGCTGGGTGTGGGTGAAGACATCGCCCTCGGGGTGCCACTCCGGCTCCTGCGGGGTGCCGCGGAGCGCGGCGATTTCCGGGAAATGCCGGAGCCAGCCGGTGGCCTCGAGGACGTCGAGGCCGCGGGAGGGCTTGACGGACTTGAGGGCCCACTTGTCCCACTCGCCCCAGACGCGTTCGACGGCGAGCTCGCCAAAGGTGTCGGCGATGGTGCGGCAGAGCGCGGCGGTTTCGGGCGCGAGTGTGAAGTCGAAGCGGGCGGCAAACTGGAACGCGCGCAGGACGCGCAGCGGGTCCTCGGTGAAGGCGGCGCTGGTGTGCCGGAGGATTTTGGCGCGCAGGTCGCTTTCCCCGTGGTGCGGGTCGATCAGCGTGTCGGCAAACGGGTCGTAGGCGATGGCGTTGACGGTGAAGTCGCGCCGGGCGGCGGCCTCGGCGTCGCTCAGCAGCGGGTCGGGGTCGACGGCGAAGCCGCGGTGACCCGCGCCGGTCTTGGACTCGCGACGGGGGAGGCTGAAGTCGTATTCGGCGCCGCCGAGGCGGAGCTTGATGACGCCGAAGCTGCGCCCGACGACGTCGGTGCTGCCAAAGCGCACAAGGGCGCGGCGGAGTTCCTCGAAGGAGACGTTGGGCACCTCGACGTCGAAGTCCTTCGGCGCGAGCCCGAGGAGGGCATCGCGCACGCAGCCCCCCACCAGCCGGGGCTGGCCGATGCGCCGCACCGCGTCGAGCACGGCGCGGAAGTCCTCGGCGAGGGTCAGCTGGAGCGGCATGGGACGGGAGGCAGAAGTGGTTCAGTCGCCCGAGGTTTTCCAGGCGCTGGCGATGACGAGTCCCCAGCCGGTGAGCAGGGCGAGTCCGCCGAGCGGCGTGACGGGTCCGAGCCAGTGCGGGCCGCCGAGCGCGAGCCAGTAGAGCGAACCGGAGAACGCGACCACGCCGCACAGCCAGCACGCGGCGGCGCGGTGCCAGAGCCGGCGGACGGCGGAGGGCAGACTGGCGCCGCCGGCGAGGACGGCCAGGGCGGCGACCGCGTGGATGAGCTGGTAATGGGCGGCGGTCCTCCAGGTTTCGGTGCTGTTGTGCGCCGCCAGCTCAGCCTGCAGCGCGTGGGCGCCGAGGGCCCCGAGGGCGACGCCGGTGAAACCGGCCAAGCCGGTGGCGATCAGAAGGGTCTTCATGGTGGGAGGGTGGTGGCGCGGGCGGGAACCGGCCGGAGCCGGCCGCTCCGAACCGGCGGGGATACACGGGAACACGCACCGGCCGGACAAGCAATAATCTTGAATCTCCCTTCCCGACGTCTTGTGTCACAGGCCCCGGGGTCGCCAGCTCCGGTTTCCCCCATCCTGAACCATTCCCCATGAAAACAACCAAACTCATCCTTGCGGTGTTGGTGGCGGCCGCGGCCGCCGCTCCCGCGCTCCGTGCCGGCCTCGTTGACGAGTACACGCTTACCGTTGACGTGCCCTATGTCAGCAAATACGTCTTTCGCGGTCTGCAGGAGGCCAAGGCCTCCCTGCAGCCCTCGGTGGAGATCTCCGCCGACAACGGCTACGCGGGTGTGCTGGCCAACGAGCCGTTCACGAGCGGGCAGAAGAACGAGTTGGATTTTTATGCCGCCTACGAAGCGGCCGTGGGCAAGGAACTGAAGATTGATCTGGGCGCAACCGAGTATTACTATCCGCAGGGCACGTATAAGGCTGGGCGCAGCGACACCAGCTTTGAGCCGTTTGTGGGCCTGACGGGCGGGAAACTCACCCTGGCCGGCGGCGTGCCGCTGACCCCCTCGCTCTACACCTATTACGACTGCACGCTCCAGACTTACACGGTGCAGGGCTCGCTGGGTTACAGCCTGCCAATCAAGTCGTGCCCCGTGGAATTCGATTTCAGCGCGTCGGCCGGCTATGTGGGCGTCCACAACGGCGCTGACTACACGTTTTGGAGCGGTGGATTGAACATCCCCTACAAGCTCAACAAGAACGCCAAGATCACCGCCGGGGTGGAGTACACCTCCAGCGACCTCAGCGGGGCCAAGCACAACCTGGTTTACTTCACGATTGGCGCCCTCGTCGGCTTCTAATCCGACCCGCCAATTCCGGCCTTCAACCCGCCCCGCGCCTCGGCGTGCGGGGCGGTTTTATTTTCTGCGCAAAACAGGGGTTGACACCACGTCCGCAAAGCCTAGCAGTTGACCCCTTTTCCCATGAAAACCTTCCTCGCCAAGAATGAGACCGTCCAGCCCAAGTGGCATCTGATCGATGCCGAAGGGAAGGTCCTTGGCCGCATCGCGGTGAAAGCCGCCAACCTCATCCGCGGCCGCCACAAGGCGTCCTACACGCCCAGCGTCGACACCGGCGACTTCGTCGTCATCATCAATGCCGAGAAGGTCGTCCTCACCGGCAAGAAAGAGGAAAAGAACGAGTACATGTTCTTCTCCGGCTTCGTCGGCGGCGAGAGCTACCGCAAGCTGTCCCTCCAGCGCGAGCGCCACCCCGAGTTCATTCTCGAGCACGCCGTCAAGGGCATGCTCCCCAAGAACCGCATCGCCCGCAAGATGCTCACCAAGCTCCGCGTCTTTGCCGGCCCGAAGCACACTCACGAGTCCCAGAATCCCGTCAAAGTTTCCGTCTGAACCGCACCATGAGCGCTGACAAAGTCATCTTCCTCGCCACCGGCCGTCGCAAGACCTCCACCGCCCGCATCCGCCTCTCCGAGGGCAGCGGCAAGCTCGTGGCCAACGGTCGCGCCTTCGACAGCTACTTCAGCCACGAGAATTTCTCCAAGCAGGCCTACAAGCCGCTGCTCACCGTCGAGCTGCGCGACAAGGTCGACGTCGAGGCCAACGTGGCCGGCGGCGGCGTCTCCGGCCAGGCCGGCGCGGTCGCCCACGGCATTGCCCGGGCCCTGCAGAAGCTGAACCCGGAGCTGCGCATCGCCCTCAAGAAGGCGGGCCACCTCCGCCGCGATCCGCGCGAAAAAGAGCGCAAGAAGGCCGGCCAGCCCGGCGCCCGCAAACGCTTCCAGTTCTCGAAGCGCTGATCCGCGAGCGACCAGAATTTTCCAGCCGCCTTCTCCCGCGAGAGGCGGCTTTTTTGTTTTTTGCAGTGGGAAGCCAGGAAACCCGGAATCAGCAGTTAGTCACGGAGCCCACAGAGTTAAGGCCCGAGTTCACAGAGGAATACATCGAACGGCGAGACGGTCTTCCTGTCACCCGCCGATCGCGATGATTGCAGCCACTCGGAATTGTTGAAGTGGTTTGCTCCGTGAACTCTGAGGCCGCTCTCTGTGAACTCCGTGTCATCCTGCTGAGGCTTTAGAATGAATCAGACCGCATTTTCCTGGCTTCTTGGCTTCCCTCTTAATTTCAGTATCCTCATCCTCCTCCCATGAAAGTCGGCATCATCGGCGCGTCCGGTTACTCGGGCGAAGTCCTGGTTCAGCTCCTCCTCCGGCACCCGCACGTCACCCTGGCGGCGGTCACCTCGCGCACGCACGCGGGCAAGCCCCTCGGCGCGGTCATGCCCGCCGTGCGCGGCGCCGACCACGGGCTCGCGTTTACCGCCTCCGACGCCGCCGCGCTCGCCGCCGGCGATATCGCGCTCTTCTTCCTCGCGCTGCCGCACGGCGCGGCCGCCGACTTCGCCAAGGCCCTCGTGCCCGCCGGCAAGAAGGTCATCGACCTCAGCGCCGACTTCCGCATCGCCGACCTCGCCACCTACCAGAAATACTACGGCACCCACCACGCGCCGGAGTTGCTTCCGTCCGCCCGGTTCGTCCTGCCGGAGCTGACGCCGCCGGGTTGGAAAACCGCCGCGAAGCTGGTCGCCGCACCCGGCTGCTACCCGACCAGCATCCTCGTGCCGCTCGCGCCGCTGCTGAAGGCCGGTGTGGTCGTGCGGGAGCACATTGTCGTCAACTCATTCTCCGGGGTCAGCGGCGCCGGCAAGAAGGCCGAGGAGGCCTACCTTTTCTGTGAGCGCGCCGAAAGCGCCAAGGCCTACGGATTGGTCAAGCACCGGCATCTCGCCGAGGTCGAGGAACAGCTCGCGCTCCACACCGGCGCGCCGGTGGTCATCCAGTTCAACCCGCACCTGGCCCCGATGCGGCGCGGCATCGCCACGACCATCACCGTGCCCGCCGCCCCGGGCGCGACCATCGAGACGCTCTACGCCGCCTGGCGCGCCACCTACGGGTCCTCGCCCTTCGTGCAGATCCTGCCGACGGGCGAGACGCCCGACACGGCCCACACCGTCGGCACCAACCGCGTCGACATTTCCGCGGTCCACGATCCGCGCACGGGCAATTTCATCCTCACCTCCGCCGAGGACAACCTGATGAAGGGCGCGAGCGGCCAGGCCGTGCAGATCATGAACCTCTGGCTCGGCTTCCCCGAGACCGCGGGCTTGCTGTAGGGGCGTTGCCCGCCGACACCCTTGCCGGACGGCGGCGGAAAATGGGGACGCGACGCCCTCGTCGCGTTTCTCCGGATCGCAACCGGTGGGTCGCAGCTCCCGGCGTGCCCAAGCTGCGGACCGAAACGCGAACGTAACACGGGCGGGCCGTCCGCCGGGCGCGGCCCGCGGAAAAACGCTTGCGCTCGCCCGCGAATCAAAGTGATTTCGTGACCCCGCTTCACTCCGGCGGAACCACTTTTACCACCATGACCGAATTCAAAAACAAAATCCTCTTCGTTGGCTATGGCGCCGTGGCCGAATGCACGCTGCCGATCCTGTTCAAGCACATCAAGGTGCCGGCCAAGAACGTCACGGTGATGGATTTTGAGAACCGCGCCGAGAAGCTGAAGCAGTGGACCGCCAAGGGCGTCCGCTTCGTGCGCGACCGCGTCACCGAGGAAAACATGGGCTCGTTGCTCGCCAAGCATGTCGGCGCCGGCGATCTCCTCATCGATCTGGCCTGGAACATCGACGCCCTCGAGATCCTCCAGTGGTGCCACGACCACGGCGTGCTCTACATCAACACCTCGACGGAGCTGTGGGATCCCTACGCCGCCGGCCCCAACCAGCACCCGACCGAGAAGACGCTCTACTGGCGCCACATGAACCTGCGCCGGAAGCTCGCCACCTGGAAGACCAAGGGCCCGACCGCCGTCATCGAGCACGGCGCCAACCCCGGCCTCATCTCCCATTTCGTCAAACAGGGCCTGATCGACATCGGCCAGAGCCTGATCGCCGACAAGAAGCTCAAGGCGAAGGACGCCGAGCTCGTCGGCGACCTCATCGCCACGCAGCAGTTCAACCACCTCGCCCGCAAGATCGGCGTCAAGGTCATCCACTGCTCCGAGCGCGACACGCAGATCACCGACCAGCCGAAGCAGGTGGACGAGTTCGTCAACACTTGGAGCATTGAGGGCTTCCGCGAGGAGGGCACGACCACCTCCGAGATGGGCTGGGGCACGCACGAGAAAACGCTCCCCGCGCACGCCTTCAAGCACAAGCAGGGCCCGGGCAACCAGATCTGCCTCGCCCGCATGGGCATCAATGTCTGGGTCCGTTCCTGGGTGCCCGACTACAACATCCTCGGCATGGTCGTGCGCCACGGCGAGGCGTTCACCATCTCGGACAAGCTCACCGTCTGGGACGGCAAGAAGGCCGTGTACCGCCCGACGATGCACTACGCCTACTGCCCCTGCGACGAGGCCATCGCCTCGCTCAACGAAATGCGCGGCTACAATTACAAGCTCAACGCCAACCAGCGCATCATGAACGACGAGATCACCGGCGGGGCCGACATCCTCGGTGCGCTGATCATGGGTCACGACTACAAATCCTGGTGGGTCGGAAGCGACCTCAGCATCGGCGAGTCCCGCCGCCTCGTGCCGCACCAGAACGCGACCACCATGCAGGTCGCCATCTCGGTCGTCGCCGCCTCGATGTGGATGATCGAAAACCCGGAGGAAGGCGTCCGCGTGCCGGACGACCTGCCGCACGAGTTCATCCTTGGCGTCTCGAAGCCCTACCTGGGCAAGTGGATTTCCAAGTCGTCCGACTGGACCCCGTTCACGGGCCGTGACACGACCTTCGACCGGCACAACAAGCCCGATCTCGACCGCAAGGATCCCTGGCAGTTCAAGAACTTCCTGGTGACCGACGCCGGTTGACGTTTTCGGCCATGATCCCGCTCGCCCGCCTGAAGAAACTCGCGCAGCAGCACGGCACGCCGCTGTTCGTGATCGACCACGACGCGCTGCGGAAGGCCTACCGCCAGTTTCGCAAATACCTGCCCCGCGTGCAGGTCTATTACGCGGTCAAGGCGAACCCCGATCCCGAGATCGTCCGCACGCTCTTCAAGGAGGGCGCGAGCTTCGACGTCGCCTCGATGCCGGAGTTCATGATCGTCCACGAAAACATCAAGGACCTGCCGGCCAAGCAGCGGCAGGACTGGATCTGGGACAAGATCATCTACGCGAATCCCACCAAGCCGACCGACACGCTGGAGGAGCTCAACCAGTACAAGCCGCTCGTCACCTTCGACAACATCGGGGAGATCCACAAGATCAAGAAGCACGCGCCCAACGCCGGCCTCGCGCTGCGCCTCAAGGTGCCGAACACCGGGGCGATGGTGGAGCTCTCGTCGAAGTTCGGCGCGTCGCCGGGCGAGGCGGTGGACCTGATTCTCGAGGCCGACCGCGTCGGCCTGACCGTCGAGGGCATCAGCTTCCATGTCGGCAGCCAGACGACCAACTTCGACAACTACGTCCAGGCGCTGAGCCTCACGGCCAACATCTTCAAGGAGGCGCGCGCCCGCGGTTACACGAAGATGAACCTGCTCGACATCGGCGGCGGTTTTCCTGCGCCGTATGACGCGAGCGTGCGTCCGTTCCGCGAGCTGGCGAAGGTCATCAACACGGAGCTCGACCGCCTGTTTCCGAAGGACATCCAGGTGCTCGCCGAACCCGGACGGTTTCTGGCGGCGGTCTGCGGCACCTCGGTGGCGTCGGTCATCGGCAAGGCGGTGCGCGACGGCAAGACGAGCTACTACATCAACGACGGTGTCTACCACACCTATTCGGGCGTGATCTTCGACCACTGCAAATATCCGGTGAAGGCCTTCAAGAAGGGCCCGACGAGCCTGAGCTGCGTCTTTGGCCCGACCTGCGACGCGCTCGACGTGATTTCGATGGCGGAAAACCTGCCCGACCTGGAGCGCGGTGATTTGGTCTACAGCGTGAACATCGGCGCCTACAGCCACGCGAGCGCGACCTATTTCAACGGCTTCCCGCCCGCGAAAGTGGTCCACGAAAACCGGTGACCGCCCGGCCGGGTGGCAACGTTCAACCTTCAACGTTGCAGGCTCAACGTCCAGTGAGCCGAACCGCTGGCCGCCTTGGGTGGAGCGCGTTGACCCCAACGCGCTTGGGGGTGCGCCACCCTCGTCGCGTTTCGCCTGACCCACGCGGCCTTGCTTGAAAAGTAGCGCAGGCATCCCTGCCTGCTTCCGGTGGACTGGTCCGATATCTTTCTCGTTCTTTTACTCTTTCTCGTGCTCTGGTTTGAATGTTTGGGTTACTGAAGGCCGTGGATCTGGAAGTCGGAAAGATCAGAGAACGGAATGGGGAGGAGAAAGAGAACGAGTAAGAGAACGAGAAAGATGGGACTAGCGTAGGCATCCCTGCCTGCCTCGGCGTCGGCAATTCCGGAAGCAGGCCGGGATGCCTGCGCTATTTCTGGCCCAGCGCGGAGCATCCGGCCCACCTTCGAGCTTTGGCCCCCGGCTCCAACCTTGGACGTTGGAGGTTGAGCGTTAGCTGCTGGACGTTCCGCCGCGGAACGCGGCGGCCGTCGTTCAGTCGGTCGTCACGCGGATCGGCAGGATGACGAAGGGGAGGTTGGCGAGGAAGAAGCGGCGCTGCAGGACGAAGACGGTGTGGTTGTGCAGCCAGCGGGTGAGGCGGGTCTCCCGGGCGAAGGAAAGCTGGCCGGCGAAGAAGACGTGGTTGGGAAATTCCTTCGCCGCGGTCCCGGACAGGCGCATCACTTCGCCGACCAGGTCATGGCCGACGGTGTGGTAGCTGGCGGCACCGTAGCCCCGGGCGCGGGCCCACTTGACATAGCACTCGACCTGTTCGGCGGTGTGCAGGCGGAGAGCCTCGATGTCGGCGGCGCCCTTGAAGTTGCCGGCGTCCACGGTGCCGACCTGGATGAAGGCGTAGTTGCGGAAGGTGTCCCCGAACATGCGCGGCACGTGCAGGAGGGTGTGGAGGCCGAGGCCGTTGTAGCCGTTGACGAGGATGACGGCCGTCCGGGCGCGCCGCTCGGGGGTGGGGTCGGGTGCGGCGCGCGCGGGGGTTTCCATTTCGGCGGCCTCGACGATGGCGTCGAGCCGGCGGAGGTGGACGCCGACGCCATTGTAGTGGACGCGGATGGCATAGGCGGCACCGATGAGCAGGCCGGTGATGACGAGGGTGACCCAGCCGCCCTCCGTGAACTTCTCGATGGTCAGCGAGACCAGGATGGAGAACGTGAGGGCGAAACCGAAGCCGTTGATCGCAAGTTTGCGCAGCCAGCGGGGGTCGGTCGCACGCTCCTGCCACCAGTGGATCACCATGCCGAGCTGGGACAGCGAGAAGGTGATGAAGACATTGATCGAGTAGAGCACGACGAGCAGGTCCACCGAGCCGTGGGTGTACCACATCATGGCGAAGGCCGCGCCACCCATCAGCCACATGCCGTTGTGGGTGACGAAACGGTCGCTCAGGTTGGCAAAGCGGGTGGGGAGCCAGCGGTCGATGGCCATGTTGGCGAGCACCCGCGGGCCGTCGAGGAAGCCGGTTTGCGCGGCGATCAGCAGCAACGCGGCCTCGGAAACGAGGGTGATGTTAACGAACCAAAAGCCGGCGCGGTGGTTCCAGCCGCTGGTCATCGCTTCGAAGAGCACGGCGTTGAGCGTCTTGCCCTCGGTGGGATGCACGGCGTAGAGCAGGTAGGCGAGCAGGAGTCCGGCGACGGTGACGGCGAGCGAGACCCCCATGTAAACCATGGTGCGGCGGCCCGTCTGCACGCGCGGCTCACGCAGGATCGGCAGGCCGTTGCTCACGGCCTCGATGCCGGTGTAGGTGCCCGCACCCATGCTGTAGGCCTTCAACAGGACGGCAAGGAGGCCATACACGCCGACGCTGGCACTGACCGTGTGGACCTCATGCACCGTGGCGGTGGCAACGTCGCCGAGCCCGCTGGCATGCGTGGCGATGGCGTAGATGATCGCGAAGGCATGAGTGGCGACGAAGATGAAGAACGGGATCATCCACAGCATGACCGACTCCTTGACGCCGCGGAGGTTGATCATCGTCAGCCCAACCACGCCCGCCAGCGCAAAACAAAAATTCCACGGCAGCCAGCTCGCTGGCAGGATGCTGAACAGGGCGTCGCCGCCCTGGGCGACCGAGATGGTGATGGTGAGCACATAATCGATCAACAGTGCACTGCCGGAGACCACGCCCAAGAACGGCGAGAGCAGCTTGCTCGCCACGAGGTAGCCGCCGCCCCCGGCGGGAAACAACTCGATGATCTGCGAGTAACTGGCGCAAATCGCGGTGATCGTCACGACGGAGGCGAGCGCCACAAAGAGGCTCAGGTGGGTGCTGGCCCCGAGCGCCTTGTAGGCCTCCTCGGGACCGTAGCAGGACGAGGAGAGCCCGTCGGCGCCAAGGCCGACCCAGGCGAGGACGGCGACGAGGGAGATCTTGTGGAAAAGTTTGTCGTCGCCGAGCGACCTAGCGCGACCGAAAAGCAGGGACTTGAGGGACATTGCTATTGGGATGGACGGATGTTGAAAAAGGGCGGCGGGGGCCGATTAGCGGACCTTGCGCACGCGGGCGCAGCGCCTAGCAGCAGCTGTGCCCGGCAGAGGCTGCGCGGAATCTTGGCCGGCGCGGGGCGCGGGCGGAAATATGACGTTCATGGACTCTCTCCTGACTGGCGCTTTCCGGCCCCCGGTATTCCCGGCGGCGCGCAGGCGCGGTTGCGTGGGGGAGACCGTGGAGACACCGCACTCGCGGGCCCTAGTGGATCACCCTTCCAAATGCCGACGAGGTTAGCTGACGGGCTCGGTCCTGGAAGGTGACCTAGTCCGCGGTTGCCCGCGGCCATGCGCCCCGTCCCCGATCTTGCGATCGGGGAAGTTGGTTTCCCCGTGCCGACGCCCAGGAAGGGGCGACGGCTTAAGCCGTGAAAGAACTGGGGCGGAACATGGACGGCCCGCTGCCGCAGGCAAGCACGAACGCATTTGCATCATCACTGGGCACATAACAAATGTAAGGCGTCCGCCGTCCGCGGGTCTCTACACCGGGGTCCCGAAGGCCAGTCTTAGACTGGCCCTACTCCAATGCCGGTGCTCGGAAAGTACCCGCTGCCTTCTGCTCTGGCTTTTCGCACCGCCGGCCACAGGCTGGGGTATGGAAAAACTTAAATTCACCGAGCTCGGTCTCTCGCCCGAAGTGCTCAAGGCCGTGGACAAAATGGGCTTTGAAGAGGCGTCGCCGATCCAAACCGCGGTGATCCCGCTGCTGCTGGCAGGCCGCGATGTCATCGGGCAGTCCTCGACCGGCTCAGGCAAGACGGCCGCGTTCGGGGTGCCGGCCATCGAGAAAATCGACGCGTCGCTCCGGGCGGTGCAGGTGCTGATCCTCTGTCCGACGCGCGAGCTGGCGGTGCAGGTCGCGGAGGAAATCGGCAAGCTGGCCTTCTTCAAAAAGGGCGTACGCGAGGTGCCGATCTACGGCGGGCAGTCCTACGAGCGGCAGTTTCGCGCGCTGGAGGCCGGCGCCCAGATCGTGATCGGCACGCCCGGCCGCGTGATGGACCACATGGAACGCGGGACCCTCCGGCTCGATGCGCTCAAGATGGTGGTGCTGGACGAGGCCGACCGGATGCTTGACATGGGTTTCCGCGACGACATTGAGCACATCCTGAAGTCCGTGCCGCCGACCCGGCAACTGCTGTTCTTTTCGGCCACGATGCCGTCGGCGATCAAGACGCTCATCTCTCGTTACGCCAAGAATCCGGCCTGGGTGAAAATCGAGGAGCAGGCGCAGAACGCGCCGCAGGTGGACCAGGTCTATTTCGAGGTGGACCGGCGGATGAAGATCGAGCTGCTGACGCGCCTGATCGACCTGCACGACTTCCGCTACGGCATCGTCTTTTGCAGCACCAAGATCATGGTCGACGAGCTCGATGGGCACCTGCACGCGCGCGGCTACGCGACCGACCGGCTGCATGGGGACATCACCCAAGCGCAGCGCACCCGGGTGATGGAGAAGTTCCGCCAGCGCGGCTTCGAGTTTCTGATCGCCACCGATGTGGCGGCGCGCGGGCTCGACGTGGACGACCTGGAGGTGGTGTTCAACTACGACCTGCCGAACGACGCCGAGGACTACACCCACCGCATCGGCCGCACCGGCCGGGCGGGCAAGAGCGGCCGCGCCTTCACCTTTGCGTCGGGCCGCGAGCTTTACGCGCTGCAGAACATGGCGCACTACGGGCGGCTGAAGATCCGGCGCGAGTCGGTGCCCTCGCTCGACCAGGTCGAGGAGGCCCGCGAAAACGTTTTCTTTGAGAAGCTGCGCGCGACGCTCAAGGCCGGCGCCTACCGGAAACAGGACCGGATGATCGATCGCCTGCTGGAGCAGGGTCACACCAGCACGGACATCGCCTCCGCCTTGATTCACATGATGCAGGGTGGGGGCGCGCCGCCGCCTGCCGCCGCTCCGGCGCCCGCCCGCAAGTCGGCCCTGCCGGCCCCCGCGGCCGCCCGCCCGTCCGCGGTCGCCGTACCGGCCGTGGCGGCGCCACCCAAGGCCAAGCCCGCGTGGGTGGCGGCCCGCTTGGAACCCAAGGCGCCGCCGACCCCTGCCGAGCCGGTCGCCGCCGAGCCGGTTCCGGTGGAAAACGACGGTGCCCCGCGCAAAAACAAATACGAGCGCGCCCCCCGCACCGGCCGCGAGCCGGGCTACACCACGCTGTTTTTCAATGTGGGCCGCAAGCAGCTCGTCACCCCGGCCGATCTCGTCGGCAAGATCGCCGGCGTCACCCGGCTGCCCGCCGACATCGTCGGCGCGATCGACATCCACCAGCGCCACACGCTGGTCGATGTGGTGAGCGAGCATGCGACGGCCGTGATCGGCAAGATGGCCGGCATCCGCGTCAAGGGCGAGTCGCTCCAGCCGGGCCTGGCCACGGATCATCCAGCGGAGTGAGGGCCGGCACCGCGGTTCAGAGTGGGGTTGGCGGCGGCGTATTCCAGCGAGGTCTGGCTTGGTTGGATGTGGGCGGGGGCCCCCTCACCCCGCGGGTTTGATTCCGGTCAAAACCGGGGCGGGGGCACCCCGGCCCCATTTTGCAGAAGCGGGATGAGAGGGGGGCACCCCGCCGACCGTTCCTACCGCACCGCCCGGCAGGAAACTGAGCGCTGCGCCCGGCCCGGCGTGCCGGGTGGCTTGACACCCCCGGGCGGGCGGCTACCACAAAGGTTCGTCATGGAAGCCGTGCTCGATCAGTCGGTGCTGGTGCTGAACCGCCTCTGGCAGGCGGTGAATGTCATCGGCGCCCGCCGCGCTTTTGCGCTGCTGGCGCGGGGCCATGCAGCCGTCGTGCATCACCAGGATGACGATTTCCGGGTTTTTTCGTTCCTGGACTGGATGGATTTTTCCCGGTCCAACCCGCCGCTGGACGAGCTGGAGCTGGTGCACACGCCGCGGACGGTGATCCGGTTGCCGCGCGTGATCCTGCTGACCTGGTTTGACAAGCTGCCCTCGAAGGAACTGAAGCTGACGCGCAACAACGTCTTCGAGCGGGACCGGAGCACCTGCCAGTACTGCGGTCACGTCTTTGTGCGCGAGGAGCTCAACCTCGACCATGTCATCCCGCGCGACCGCGGGGGCAAGACCACTTGGGAGAACATCGTGTGCTCCTGCGTGCGGTGCAATTCCCGCAAGGCGAACCGGCTGCCGCACGAGGCGCACATGCGGCTGGTGCGCAAACCAGTGCGGCCGAAGTGGCGGCCCGTGGTCTCGCTCCTGATCAACAGCCGGGAGCGCGAACGTTGGAAGGACTTTCTCGACCTGGCCTACTGGAACGTCGAGCTGGAGGAGTGACCCGCGGCGGCCCGCTCGTATTCAGCTCTTAACTACCCGCGCCGGGCGGCGCCGGAAGGCGACGAGGGCGAGGCCGGCGGCGAGGAAGAGGGCGCCGTAGGTGGCGGGCTCGGGGATGGGCGTGATCTGGCTGTAGTTCGAGTCGTAGGGGGTCCAGCCGGCCTGGCCGCCGTAGCCGTCGAAGACGATCTGCCCGAGGATGGTGGGGACGTTGGTCGAGGTGTTGCGGACGAGCAGGAAGTCGCTGAACTCGATCCAGTTCTTGATCAGGAGGGTGCCGCCAGCCGGGATCAGCAGGTCGTCGAGATAGAGGTAGGCCGGCGTGCAGGTGCTGGAATTGCCGAAGTCCAGCACGGCGTTGCCGTTGATCGTGAGGGTGGCGAACGTCTCGGTGTAGCCCTGGAGGGCGAAGGTCGCCTGGTTGTTCGAGTCGGCGCCGGTGAGGGTGACGTTGGCGGTGGTGGCGAACTGCTGGTTGGCCCCCATCTGGAGGGTGGTCAGGCCGCTGTTGTCGCCGACCGAGATGTTGCCACCGAGGGCGGTGATCCCGTCGGTCTTGGCGAGGGTGACCGTGCCGCTGTTGATGCTGGTGTTGCCGGTGAAGGTGTTGGCGGTGGTGCCGGCGATGGTGAGGTTGCCCGGGCCGGCCTTGGTCAGCCCGACGCTGCCGCCGGCGTTGTTGGTCAGGCTGGCGTTGAGGGTG
>CAIQQB010000092.1 GCA_903873805.1 uncultured Opitutia bacterium
CGCCCCCCCGGATCCCCCCTGGTAAATCGACTTGGGGTGGTTGGGCGCGGCGGCCCGGCCGCGCCGCGGCTCACCCGGAGGGTTCGCCCTACCTATAGTTCAAAAGCAAAAGCATGCTGGTGTCACGCCTCGCACTTGAGGACGTAGACGGCGCCGTTTTGGGCGCCGATGGCGAGGAGCGAGTCGTCGGGGGACCAGGCGAGCCGGGTGGCGGCGACGGGCAGGCGGACTTTGGCGCGCAGGGGCTGTTTGCGTTCGGGACTCCAAAGGTAAACGGTGCCATCGGCCGAGGCGGTGGCGAGCAGGCCGTGGGCGTGCTGGAAGGCGACGGCGGAGACCCTGGTGTCGTGCGGGAGCATGACGGGCTCGCGGCCCTCGGGGCCGGCGCCGGTGCAATCCCAGATGCAGGCCTCGTGGCCGCCGCCGGTGGCCAGCCAGTGCGAGGTGTGGTCGAACGCGAGCTCGGCGACCTTGGATTCGTAGCCGCTCATGTGGAGTTCCTCGTTCTTTTCCGGGATCCAGAGGTGGACGCTCGGGTCCTGGTTGCCGGAGACGAGCCAGCGGTTGTCGGGGGACCAGACGAGCGCGAGGATGCCGTTGGCGTAGGGAAACTCCTTTTGCAGGAGAAAATCGTCGGCGTCCCAGAGGCGCACGCCGCCGAAATGGGCGGCGGCGAGGCAGCCGCCGGCGGGCTGCCAGGCGAGTGCGCCGATGGTCTTGGGCGTGGGCGGGCAGGCGTGGGCCACGGAGGCGTCGGCGCGGAGAAACGTGAGCTGGCGTCCGGCGGCGGCGGCGAGAAACTGGTTTTGAGTTCCAAGTTCTGAGTTCTGAGTTTTGGACGCCGAGCGCCAGGTGAGGTGCTCGACCCAGGCGGGGCCGAGCTGGGCGGTGCCGGTGTGCTGGCCGCTGACGGCGTCCCAGAGTTTCACCGCACCATCCTGGCCGCCGGTGGCGAGGGTCGGGCCGGAGGCCAGAGGCCCGATGCCAGAGGCCAGAGATCGGGGGTCGGAAGTCAGGCCGGAATTGGAAACTGACATCTGGCTTCTGACCTCTGGCTTCTGGCCCACGGGCTGCCAGGCGAGGCAGTTGGTGCCATATTCGTGGCCGGGGAGCTCGTGTTGCTTTGCGCCATCGGCCGCGGCAAACAGGTGCACGGGGCCGGCGGCGGACGCGGCGGCGAGCAGGGCGCTGGGCATGCCGAGTCCGGCGGCGGGCGACCAGGCGAGGTCGATCACGTAGTCGTCGAGCTGGGCGGCCCAGTGTTTGGTCAGATTCATGCCGGGGGAAGTAGCGAGTGGTGAGTAGCGGGTAGTGAGTAGGTCGGACAGCGGAGTGTGAGGTCGTGGGCGACGGTGGCGGGAGGCTGGCTCGTGGCGTCAGGCCCGGTGGCCTTGGCTTTTCCCGGATGCTCGCTACCCGCTACTCGCTACTGCCATCATTCCGCGAGGCAGGCCTTGAAGCCGTCGATGAGGGCGGTGCGGTCGAGGTTTTTGCCGATGAAGACAAAGGTGTTGAGGCGGGGATCGTTGCCCCAGGGGCGGTCGAACTTGGCGTCGAAGAGCATGTGGACACCCTGGAAAACGAGACGCTTGTCGGACCCCTTCACGCTTAGGACGCCCTTGGTGCGGTAGAGGTCGTTGCCTTTGGTGCGGAGGAGGCCGCCGATCCAGTCGTTGAGCTTCTTGCCGTCGACGGCGCCCGGGAGGGTGAGGCCGACGGAGGTGACATCGTCGTCGTGCGAGTGGGTGGGGGCGTAGTCCTGCTGCCAGGCGGGGCGGACGTTTTCGCCGACGACCCGGAGGTGGAGCGGGTGTTCGCCGCAGCCCTCGAAGACCATGTAGAATCCGGGCGCGGGGACCGGCACGGGGAAGTTGCCGAGACCGTCCTTGAGCAGCAGGCGGTGGAGCGTGCCGCCAGTCGCGAGCGTTTCGCCGTCGGCCGCGCGGTGCTCCCAGTCGGAGAAAACGAGGACGGCGGCGTCGCGGGCGGTGGCGAGGTCGGCGGCCTCGAGCGATTTCACCGGCATGAGGACGACATCGAGCTCGTTGTCGGCGTGGTCATGGTGGTGGTGGGCGTGGCCCGCATCGCCGTGGTCGTGGTCATGCCCGTGGTCGTGCCCGGGCTCGCCGTGGGCGTGGCCGATGGCGAGGGTGGCGGTGCCGGCGGGGAGGGCGTAGACGCCGGCCCACTCGAACGGGTAATCGGGTGTGAGGAAGTCCGGGTTGAGCTCGGTGGCGCGGGACAGGTTGAAGCCGCCGACGTTGAGGACGGCGGACAGGGGGACGTCGGCGTGGTTGGCGCGGAGGACGCGCGCGGCCGCATTCATCTTGTGGATACGGGCCTCGAGGCGGTCGAGCTCGGCGGGCGGGACGAGGTCGGTCTTGTTGAGGATGAGCACGTCGGCGAACGCGATCTGCTTCTTCGCCTCGGGCGAGTCGTCGAGGTGCTGCCAGATGTGCTTGGCGTCGACCAGCGTGACAATGCTGTCGAGGCGGAAGCGGGTCTTCATCTCGTCGTCGGTGAAGAACGTCTGGGCGACGGGCCCGGGGTCAGCGAGGCCGGTGGTCTCGATCAGGATGCCGTCGAGGCGGTCCTTGCGTTTGAGCAGGCGGCCGAGGATGCGGATGAGGTCGCCCCGGACGGAGCAGCAGATGCAGCCGTTGTTCATCTCGAAAAGCTCCTCCTCGCCCTGGATGACGAGCTGGTGGTCGATGCCGACCTCGCCGAACTCGTTCTCGATGACGGCGAGCTTGAGGCCGTGCTGTTCGGTGAGGATGCGGTTGAGCAGGGTGGTCTTGCCGGCGCCGAGGAAGCCGGTGAGGACGGTGACGGGAATGGGGGTGTCGGTGGACATGGCGGAAGGGGCAGACTGTTCGCCACCCGGCCCCGGCCGTCAAGCGGGCGGCGGGGTGGGCGCTGTTGAATCTCCCTTGGGTTCATTCCGGTAGCTAGCTTCGGCTTGGTTGTGGCCGGGGTCGCCGACCCCGGAGTTCGAGGTTTCGCAGACTCAAGCCCCGGGGTCAGCGACCCCGGCTACAGTTTTTGAAATGCCCCAGGGATGTTTACGTAGGGCCAGTCTATGACTGGCTTTCGGACGGCCGGTCAAAGACCGGCCCTACTTTTAACTGAAGCCGCTCATGGCCCCCACTAACACGTCAACTATTGGTTGACATGTTAGTGGGGGTTGGGGGCGACCGAGAAAATGCATCGCCTTACAAATTTGTAATGTTGCGGCAAGGGGCGGGCAAGGCGGGGGTGCGATAGTGCGGGGCGTCATCAACCACTTTATCACGCACTCAACTATGAACACTCCGATTCACTCCCTGCGCCGCCAGTCCGCCTGGTTTCTGGGCGGCGCCCTCATCGCGGGCGGGCTCGCCTGGTCCGTCTCCGCATTTGCCGGCAACGCCGACAACACCAAAGTCTCCGTCAAGTTCGACGATCATCCGATTGTCCGCGTCGAGCAGCCCGACGGCTCGGGCAGCTTTGCGCCCATGGTCAAGCGGGTGGGCCCGAGCGTGGTCAAGGTGCTTGTCACCGAGCGGGCCAAGAACGTCCCGGTGCAGAACCTGCCGCAAATCTTCAACGACCCGCTGTTCCGCCAGTTTTTCGGCAACCAGCTGCAGGGCCAGTTCGGCCGCCAGCCGCAGCTCCAGCAGCCGCCCGAGCAGGGGCTCGGTTCCGGCGTGATCGTCAGCGCCGACGGCTACATCCTCACGAACAACCATGTGGTGAACGGGGCGGACACAATCAAGGTGTCGCTCAACGACGGGCGGGAGCTGACGGCCAAGGTCGTCGGCACCGACCCGCAGTCGGACCTCGCGGTGATCAAGGTCGAGGCGGCCGGGCTGCCCGCGATCACGTTTGCCGACAGCGACAAGGTGGAGGTGGGCGACCGTGTGCTCGCGGTCGGCAACCCCTTCGGCATCGGCCAGACGGTGACCAGCGGCATGGTCAGCGCGATGGGCCGCCAGGCGCAACTCGGGCTCGACTATGAGGACTTCATCCAGACCGACGCGGCGATCAACCCCGGCAACTCGGGCGGCGCGCTCGTCGACGTGCAGGGCCGGCTGGTCGGCATCAACACGGCGATCCTGAGCCACTCCGGCGGCTTCCAGGGCATCGGCTTCGCCATCCCGAGCAATCTGGCGCGCAACATCATGGAGCAACTCTCCACCGGCGGCAAGGTCGTGCGCGGATTCATCGGGGTGAACGTGCAGGACGTGACTCCGGCGCTGGCGGACGAGTTCAAGCTGAAGGAACACACCGGCGCCCTGGTGGCCGAGGTGACGCCGGGCAGCCCGGCGGAAAAGGCGGGGCTGCAGAGCGGCGACGTGATCACGACGCTGGAAGGCAAGTCCGTCGCGGATGCCCGCCACCTCAAGCTTTCGGTCGGCAGCCTGGCCCCCAACACCAAGGTTTCGCTGGGGATTGTGCGGGACGGCAAGAGTCAGACCCTTGCACTCAAAATCGGCCAGCCCCCGGGCGAACGCGCCCTGGCCCGCACCGGCCGCTCGGGTGGTCGGAATGAGCCGGCGGCCCCGGCGGCGGCTGACGATGACGAGGGCACGCTCAACGGCGTCGGCGTGGCCGATCTTGATGCGCAGATGCGCCGCGAATTCGGTGTGCCGGTCTCGATCCGCGGGGCGGTGGTCACGGAGGTGAAGCCCGACTCCGCGGCGGCGGCCGCCGGCCTGGAGCCCGGCGATGTCATCCAGGAGATCAACCGCCAGCCGGTGTCGAGCGCCGACGTGGCGGTGAAGCTCACGGAGAAACCCGATACCAAGCGGACACTGCTCCGCATCTGGAGCCAGAAGGGCCCCCGTTACGTCATCGTCGACGAGACCGGCGGCTCGGGCTCCTCCGGATGAGCCACGCCATGCCTATGTAGGGCCTCACCTTGCGTGAGGCCGAGCGGGGAAAGGCTCGACCCAAGTTCGAGCCCTACCCGGCAGAGGCAGATACAGCACCATCGATAGTTTTCCACCCTTAGCAGGGGCGCGGTTTAGGAGTAGGCCGCCGCCCGCTGCTTCCCCCGCCGGGCCGCCGATGTGCGGCCCGGCGTTCTTTTTCCGGCACATTTGGATTTCAACCCTGTTATACTCCGGTAGAACCAACCCATGCGCGTACTCGTCGTGGAAGATGACGCCAAGATCGCCTCCTTCGTGGTCAAGGGCCTGAAGCAGGAGGGCTACGCCGTGGACCATGCACCGGACGGCGACACGGGGCTCGCGCTGTCCGAGTCGACGCCCTACGACGCCGCGATTGTGGACGTGATGCTGCCCGGCCTCGACGGACTGAGCCTGGTGAAACGCCTCCGCGCGGCGCGATCGGTGACGCCGGTGCTGTTTCTCAGCGCCCGGTCGAGTGTCGAGGACCGGGTGCGGGGCCTGCAGGCGGGCGGCGACGACTATCTGACGAAGCCCTTTGCGTTCGCCGAGCTCTCGGCGCGGCTGCAGGCGCTCATCCGCCGCGCGACGCGCGCACCCGAGACGACCCGGCTGAAGGCGGGGGATGTCGAGATGGACCTGGTGGCGCGCACGGCGGACGTGGCGGGCCGCCGGGTCGAGCTGCAGCCGCGCGAGTTTGCGCTGCTTGAATACCTGCTGCGGCACCCCGGCCGGCCGGTCACGAAGACGATGATTTTGGAGCACGTGTGGGACTACAGCTTCGATCCGCAGACGAACGTGGTGGACGTGCTCATGTCGCGGCTGCGCGGCAAGGTTGACCCGGAGAAGACGCGCATCGAGACGGTGCGCGGCGTCGGCTACATTTTGCGCCCCCATGCTTAGGCGCCTGCGCCAGTCCCTCGCGCTGCGGCTCGCGCTGCAATACGCCCTGCTCTTCGCCCTCGGCAGCGGGCTGCTGTTCGGCGTGCTTTACTGGACGCTGGCGAACTCGGTCAACGCCCGCGAGCTCGCCGCGCTGGAGCGGCAAACGCGCACCCTCGCCGGGGCCTTCGACCGGGGCGCGCCGGGCGACGTGATCGCGCGGGTGCGGGACAACCCCTCGCCCGAGATGGCGGCGGCGTTTGTGCGGCTGGTCGCGCCCGACGGCGTGGTGGCGTTTCAGAAGCTGCCCGACGACTGGATCGAGACGCAGGTGAAATCGATTCCCTTCGGACCCTACACGCTCAACCAGGAGGTGCGCACCGAGCGCATTCCGCAGAACGCGCTCCGCGACTACTCGGTCGCGACCTACCGCTGGAACACCGGCTGGCAGCTCCAGGTTGGCCGGCTGATGGACAGCCAGGCGGTGCTGCTCGCGCCGTTGCGCCGCGCCTTTGCGCTCACCGGCGCGGGCGCGCTCGTGCTGGCGTTTGCGGCCGGCACCGTGCTGGCGTGGCGGGCCACGCGTCCGCTGCGGCTCGTGTCGGACACCATGCGGCGGATCCTCGCGACCGGCGACCTGGCGGCGCGGGTGCCGGGGGCGGCCGGCCGCGGCGAGCTCGGGCAGCTGGTCGTGCAGTTCAACACCCTCCTCGACAAAAACGCCGCACTGGTGCGCGCCATGCGCGAGGCGCTGGACAACGTCGCCCACGACCTGCGCACGCCCCTGACCGGATTGCGCGGCGCGGCCGAGCTGGCGCTCACGCGCGCGGATGCGAGTCCGGCCGCCGCGCGCGAGGCCCTGGCGGGTTGTGTCGAGCAGGCCGACGAAGTGCTGCGGCTGCTGCGCGCGTTGATGGAGATTTCCGAGGCGGAGGCTGGCATGATGAAACTGGAGAAGACCGCCTGCGACCTCGGCGAGCTCGCGCGCGGGGCGACCGAACTTTACACGGAGGTGGCCGAGTCGAAAGGGCAGGGGCTCACCTTTGAAGCCGGCGGGGTGGTGCCGGTGCATGCCGACACCACGCGCCTGCGCCAGGCCGTGGCCAACCTGATCGACAACGCGCTGAAGTACACACCCGAGGGTGGGCGGGTGACGGTGCGCGCGGTGGTGCGGGACGGCGCGGCGGTGCTGGAGGTGTGCGACACCGGCCCCGGCGTGCCGCCGGCCGAGCAGGCCCGCATCTGGGAGCGGCTCTACCGCGGCGACCAGAGCCGTTCGCAGCGCGGGCTTGGGCTGGGGCTGAGCTTGGTGCGCGCGATTGTCGAGGCGCACGGCGGCCAAGCCGCGGTGGCCAACGGCCCCGGCGGCGGCGCGGTGTTCACGGTCAGGCTACCGCTGGCGGCCGGAGCTTGAGGCGGCGGGGAATTTCTGGGTTTGTTGGCGGACTTTGGAAGCAGCAAAGGCGCTGACAAACTGCCGGGCAGAGGCGGATCCTGGGTGGCAGAATTCACCCCATGGATGATTCCATTCTGACCGGGCAGACTGTGCCACCCGCTTGAATTCTTCTCTGGTCAACCAACCCGCTGCCGCCCTCCGGGGCAACATCCCGACCGCCTTGGGCTCCTGCGCCGGGCCCGGGTTGCGGGTCGCCCCATTGATTCGGTTGCGGTGGGAGTGCGTCCCTCCGGCTGAGGCGCGTCCGGAGTTGTGATTCGCGACCCACCTGCATGCACCCACCCGAACCAACGGACCACGCCTCCACCGACTCGCTTGAAGGGGAATCCCGGGGCCAACGATTCCGGCGATGGTGTTTTCGCGTCAAGGCCTTTGGTGTCCGGGACGGCTGGTGGTGGCTGCTTGACCGGTTGGAGCAACGCTCCGGTTTTCGCCGCGTTTTTTACGGCACCCTGGCGGCGCTGATCCTGGCGGTGACTTGGGGGATGGCCATCGGACCTTGGCACGACCGGCGCAATGCCCTCCGGATCGCCCGGGGTTGGATTGACGCCGGCCGGCTGGTCGAGGCCGCGGAAGCGGCGAAGGTGGCGCTGGCGACCACCCCCGACCGGCCCGAGGCGTGGCAACTGGCCGCGGAGCTGGCCCGCCGGCGCCGGAACCCGTTGTCCGCGCTCATCTATTCCAGCACGGCGGCGCAGCTGGCCCCGGAAGACACCGCACTGGTGCTCGAATGGGCCGCCGACGGACTCCTGGCCGACCAGCCCGACCAGGCGCAGCGGGCGCTGGCCACGCTGCCGGCCGAAGTGCTCGCGCATTCGGCTCCGGCCCAGCGCCTCGCCGGTGAAGTCGCTCGCCGGGAGTTTCGCCTCGACGCCGCCCGCGATCATTTTGCCACCGCGCTCCAGCTCGACGGATCGGCGGCCATCGATGAGGTGCCGCTGGGCACGATCCTGCTCAATGCCCGCGCGCCGGCGGAGCGGGCCCGCGGACTTGCGCTGCTGACCAAATGGTCCGGCGATCCCGCCTGGGGGGCCAACGTCCTGCGGGCCCTGCTGGGCGACGCGCTCAGCCGGGACGATCGTCCGGCCATGCTGCGCTGGGCCGATGCGTTGCGGGCGCATCCCCGCTGCACCTTAGGTGACATCCCCAACTGCCTGCTGGCCCTGGTCCGGGCCGACCCGGTCCGCTGCGCGACCGTGCTGGCCGTCATGGAGCAGGACCATGCGGCCAATTCCGTCGCCATCGCCCTGATGCTGGGCTGGCTTGATCAAATCGGCCGGCCGGCCGAGGCGGTGCGCTGGTTCCGTTCTCTGCCCCCGGCGCTGACGCAGAAGCCGCCCGCCATGGTCGCGGTAGCCGAGTCGCTGCGGCAGGATGCCGAGTGGGCGGAACTGCACGACTGGGTGGCCGCCTGTGACTGGAGCGGCGACCGGGATTTCCTCGGCACCGTTTACGATCTGGCGGCGGCCCGTCAGCTTCAGCAGGACGAAAAGGCCGACCTGCTGTGGCAAACGTTGCAGAACCAAGGCCGCGCGAACGGCGCCCACGCCCTGTTCGCCGGGGACACGATCTTCACCTGGGGATGGCGGGACAACGCCGTGACCCTGTGGTGGAGCGCCACCGCCGAATCCGGCACCGCGGTCGCCGCGCTGGGCACCTTGGTGCGGTACTTTGAGGTGCAGCACGACGCGGAGGGCCAGTATCAGGCGTATGCGCGCCTGTATGCCATGCGGTCCCAGGACCCGGGCATCGCGAATAACTTTGCGTTTTTCGCGATTCTTACGGGCAACAACCCAAATGCCGGGGCGAAGATAGCCCTCGAAAACCATCGGCGGCACCCTGACAACCCGGTCTATCTTTCGACCTATGCCTTCTCCCTTTGCGAGCAGGAGCAGGCGGCCGCCGCCCTGAAAATGCTCCAGCCCGTGGCGGATGGCTGGCGGCAGTCGCCGGCGGTGGCGTTTGCCTACGGTCTCGCCCTGGCTGGCACCGGTCGGAAGGCCGAGGCCCGCGCGGTGCTCGATTCGCTCGATGGCAGCCGGCGCTCAGTCAGGGAAGAAGCCCTCATCAGGGCCCGCTCTGACTGAACCTCTTGGGCTCATTCCCTCAGCTGGCTGCGGGGAATCAGACCGGGTTGATTGAACGTGGAGGGCGCTAAGGTCACCCCGCGCGGTCAACCGTCCAAGGCGGCGTGCCCCGGGGCGGAAAAGGCCCCATGGCAGCCGCGTCGGCGGACTGGTAGCTTGCGGCCATGAGCGATCCCAGTTTCAGAGAAGTTTACTGCGGGCTTCATGGCGTGGAACCACTCCGGTTCGAGCGGGAAGTGCTGCGCCTGACGCTTTACCCTCACGCATGGCTGCTCGCCCCGCTGTGTCATTTGTTCAATCGGGGATATTTTACCGCCGACTTCGAGCTGATCCGGTCCGTCTCCGGCTATTGTCATGGGCACCACTTTTCGGCCGAGGCCATGGATTACAGCGCCCACCCCGCCAACCAGAGTTTCTGGCGGCGGGTGTTGCGCATCCGCGTGTCGGTGCGACGGCTTTTCATCCTGATCCAGCAGACCCTGCCCGTCCCGCACGGCGCGCCGGCGGCAATGGGCTCGGCACGCCCCTTCGCCGGGCACCCGCCATCCCCGCCCAACACGCTCTTCATGGCTGCGGGTGCCGTCACCGCAGTCCTCGCGCCACCACAACCGCCGCGCCCAATGACAGGGGCGACTTCGGGCCAGTCCGGATTACAAATCCGACGCTCATGAGCAACCTGACCCCACGGGAATCGAGCCAGGGCCGAGCGTTGATCGACTTGGCAAAAGCAAGCGGCCATGGACCGCAATCCGGACGGCAGCTTCCCGGCATCCAGCGTAGGTGTTCCCCATGGAAGGCGATGTTGCTGTTGATCCTCACTCTGCTCTTTGGTCTGGGCCGTTTGGCCGCAAGTGGCACCGCAACCAATCTCTCCGGGCTGGATTTCACCGGCACCACCACGAACGGTTCGCTGGTGGCCGGGGGCGGCAACGATCAGAATTGGACGGTCACCTACGCCAGTGTCGGCGGCACCAGCTACAAGGGGACCAGCGCCTACACGGGCGTGCCTTATGTCGTGAACAATACCCTCGTGCAGTCGGTCGCCTGGGTGCAAAACACCTCCAGTGCGCAATGGATCACCGCCCCCGGTGCGTCGAGCGCCCCGACCGGCGGCACGATCAACACCGGGGGGGATTATCTGCCGGGCAACGGGAGCACCGGGACCAACACCGCCCAATACGTCTACACCCTCGCGTTTACCATCATTGGGTCAGGGAGCGGCACCGTGAGAAACAACGTGGCCATCAGCCTCACCATCGCGGCCGACGACCAGTATACCGTCTATGTGAATCCCACCCTCAATTCCAACGGCAGCGTCAACACCTCGAAGAGCACTGCCTCTGCATCTGGATTGAACGCCTGGACGAACACGCAGGCCGCCTTTCTGCAGAACTATGCCGACGGGAACAGCACCGCCGACGCCAATTTCGTCATCGGGACAAACTACCTCACAATCGTCGTGCAAAACACCGACTCCCTCACCGGTTCCTCCAGTTCCACCGCCCTCAACGCGAGCGGCTTGCTGGTTTATCAGGTGGGCAGTGTCGCGCTCATCAACGGCCAGCCGATCCCGGAAGTCTCCACGTGGTTGCCGGTGGCCGGCGCCCTCGGCCTCTTCGGGGGCGTCGCCTGGCGTCGGCGGCAAAACCGGCGCCGGCCATAAAGATCCCTGGGGCAGGACAGAAATGGTAGCCGGGGTCGCGAGGAGTGTGGCAGCCTCGGCGGCTGACCCGGTTTTGGTCGCAAACCTGAACTCTGGGGTCAGCGCCTCCGGCTGCAGTTACGGAGGTTTCTGGTGGCCTTTCCCCGTTCGGCGCGCGGAGACCACTTTCCCCTTGCCAAGGCGGCCGGGAACGTCTGTTTTTGACCCTTCCCTCCATGCAAAAGACTAAAAAATCAGTGGCCAAGCGCTTCAAGCTGACCTCAACCGGTAAGCTGATGCGCCGCACGCCTGGCTTTCGTCACCTGCTGGCCGCGAAGAGCACGAAGCAAAAGCGCCGTGCCTCCCGCGACAAGCTCGTGGCCGAGGGCCATGCCAAGCCGCTCAAACGCTGCCTGCCGTTCGGTCTCTGACCCAACCAGCGCCCAACCTCAACTTCGCTCGGCGGGTGAACCTTAAGCCGGCCCGCCAGCGATCAACCTCAACAGGAATCCACCAACATGGCTCGTGCAACCAACTCCCCCGCTTCCCGTAAGCGGCACAAGAAAGTGCTGAAATACGCCAAAGGCTATTTCGGCAACAAATCCAAGCTCTTCCGCTATGCGAAAGAAGCTGTCCAGCACGCGTGGCAATACGCCTACGCGGCCCGCAAGAAAAAGAAGGGCGACTTCCGCAGTCTCTGGATCATCCGCCTCAACGCCGCCTGCCGCGGCGCCGGCATCAGCTACAGCCGCTTCATCGAAGGGCTGAAGGCCGCCAACATCACGCTCGACCGCAAGGTGCTGAGCGACCTCGCCATTCGCGACGAGGTGGCCTTTGCCGGCCTCGTGGTGAAGGCCCAGGACGCCCTCAAGGCCAAGGCCGCCGCCAAGGCCTGAGCCGCGCGGGCCGTCCGCCCGCCGCAGTTTTCCGGGGACGGGCTTCGCTTCGAGGCCCGTCCCTTTTTCTGTCCGCCTCCCGCGCGGTTTCCTCTTCCTCTCGGGCCCGATCTGGCCCAGAATGCCGGGAGCGAACGACGAAAGTCCAAGAACCAGAAAACGTTTCCCCGCCCCGGGCATCCACCGCCTCCCCATGCAAGACCAACTGTCCGCCCTCCTCGCCAAGGCCGCCGCCGAACTTCCCGCCTTGGCGTCGCGCCCCGAGTTTGAGGCCGCCAAGGCCCGCTACGTCGGCCCCCACGGGGAGCTCACCGCGCTGATGAAGCAGATGGGTACCCTCCCCAAGGAGCAGAAGCCCGTCGCAGGCAAGCTCATCAACGAGGCCAAGACGCAGCTCCAGGTTCACCTCGACGCCGCCCTCCTCCGCCTCGCCGCCGCCGAGCTCGCCGCCCGCCTCGGGCCCGCGGTCGACGCCACCCTGCCGTCGCCCGACGCCACCCCGGGCACGCGGCACCCGCTCACACTTGTGCGCGACGAGCTCGCGTCCATCCTCCGCAAGGCCGGCTTCATCATCGCCGACGGCCCCGAAGTCGAGACCGAGTATTACTGCTTCGACGCACTCAACACCCCCGCCGACCATCCCGCGCGCGACGCCCAGGACACGTTCTACCTGCCCGCCGACGCCCGGTTCGGCAATGTGGCCAAAAAATCTCCCGACGAGAAATATCTCCTGCGCACCCACACCTCCTCGGTCCAGATCCGCACGATGCTCAAGGGCCCGCCCCCGATCCGCATCATCGCCCCCGGCCGGGTGTACCGCCGCGACACGGTGGACGCCACGCATTCCGCGAACTTCCACCAGATCGAGGGGCTGTATGTGGACAAGGGCGTGACCGTGCGCGACCTGAAGGCGCTGCTCGACTACATTTTCGCGTCGCTCCTCGGCAAGGACACGAAGGTGCGCTTCCGGCCGCATTACTTCGGCTACACCGAGCCGAGTTTTGAGGTGGACCTTTCCGCCCGGCATCTGCCCAAGGTGAACAAGGAGTGGGTGGAGATCTGCGGCTGCGGCATGGTGGACCCGCTCGTGTTCGAGGGTGTCGGCTATGACGCCGACGTCTGGAGCGGCTACGCCTTCGGCATCGGCCTGGAGCGCCTCGCGATGATGCTCTACGGCATCGACGACATCCGCTACTTCTACCAAAACGACCTCCGCTTTCTCCGGCAATTTTCTTGAACCGCGAATCCGCGCTGATCTGCGCTAATTCCGAATTGATTGGCGGAGATTAGCGAAGATTAGCGGTTAACAATCCTTCTCCGTTTCCCCGATGAAAATCTCCCGCAACTGGCTCCAGACCTATGTCAATCTCGCCGGCCTCTCCGCCGAGGAGATCGCCCGCGCCATCACCTTCCTCGGTTTTGAGGTCGAGGGAATCCGCGAGACCGGCGCCCCGGCGCTCGCCCAGGTCTTCGTCGGCCAGGTCCTCACCCGCGACAAGCACCCCAACGCGGACAAGCTCTCCGTCTGCCTCGTCGACCTCGGGCCCGCCGGCGGCGTCAAGACCATCGTCTGCGGCGCGCAGAACTACCAGGTCGGCGACCGCGTGCCCGTCGCCCTGCCCGGCGCGGTGCTCCCCGGCAACTTCGAGATCAAGCCGTCCAAAATCCGCGGCCAGTCCTCGGACGGCATGATGTGCTCGGCCCAGGAGCTCGGCCTCTCCGAGGGCGCCACCGGGCTGCTTATCCTCACCGACCGGCCCGAGGTCGGCCTGCCGGTCAACGACGCGCTGCCGCCCGGCGACACCGTGTTCGATCTCGAGATCACGCCCAACCGGCCCGACTGCCTCGGCCACCTCGGCGTCGCCCGCGAGCTCGCGGCCTGGTTCAAAAAAGAACTGACGTATCCAGCAGTACACTACGTCCCGGAGCACGCCGACCCCGCCCCGCGCCCCGATCTGCTCCGCACCCTCCGGGTCGACGCGCCGGCCGACTGCCCGCTCTACACCGCCACCGTCCTCACGGGCGTAAAGGTCGGTCCGAGTCCCGACTGGCTGCGGCAGCGCCTCACCGCCGTCGGCCTGCGGCCGATCAACAACGTGGTCGATGTGGGCAACTACATCATGCTGGAATACAACCAGCCCGTCCACGCGTTCGACGCCCGCCGGCTGGGGGGTCAGACCATCATCGTGCGCCCCGCCACCGAGGGGGAGAAGATCACCACCCTTGACAAGGTGGAACGCACCCTGCCCGCCGGCACCCTGGTCATTGCCGATGCCAACCGGCCGGTCGTCATCGCCGGCATCATGGGCGGGCTGGATTCGGGCGTGAGCGCCGATACCACCGACCTCGTCCTCGAGGTGGCGAATTTCCGCCGCCAGTCCGTCCGCGCCACTTCCAAACGCCTCGGCCTCGCCTCCGACTCGTCCTACCGCTATGAGCGCGGGGTCGATCCGCACTCGCTCGAGGAGGCGATGCACGGCTGCATCGATCTGCTGCTCGCCACTGCCGGCGGCAAGGTCGCCGGTCCCACGCTGAAAGTCGGCGGCGACGTTCCCTGGCAGCGCGAGATCACGGTTACCCCGGCTTTCATCAACGAGCGGCTCGGCTTCACCTTGCCGGCCGACGAGATGCAGGCCGCCCTGGAGCGGCTCGAGCTGGAGACGGTCCGCACCGACCCGACGCCCGACCGCGGTCCCGCCTGGACCTTTGCGATTCCGAGCTGGCGCGACGACCTCGACCGGCCGATCGACCTCGTCGAGGAGGTCCTGCGTTTGCACGGCTCCGACCGGATCCCCGCCGCCCCGGTCGTGGCGCCCGCGCTGCTGGCCGACGATGCACCGATCGTCGGCTTCAACCGCCGCGCCACCGACGCCCTCGTCGGCCAGGGCTTCAGCGAGTGCATCACCTACACGCTCCGCCCCGAGAAGGAAACCGCCGCGTGGATCCCGCCCGCCGCGGAATCCAAATTCCAAAATCCAAATTCAAAAATCACCGCTGCCTTCGCGCTGGCCAACCCTTTCCTCGAGGACCAGTCGCACCTCCGCACCTCGCTGGTGCCGGGGCTGCTGACCGCGCTCCAGCTCAACCAGGCCCGCGGCACCGCCGCCGCCCGCCTGTTCGAGACCGGCCGCATCTTTGTCGAGCGCGACAGCCAGCTGTGGGAGTGTGCCGCGGTGGCCTTCGTGATCTGTGAGACCGAGTCCGACCGGGCCTGGCTCAAGCGCCCGGCCGCCGACTTATTCACCGCCAAGCGGCTGACCGAGTCCCTCGCTACCGCCGCCGGCATCGACCTCGGTCGCCAGCCGCTCGCGCCCGCGGGCGCGACCGCGCCGGGCTGGCAGGCCGGCCATGCCGCCGCCGCCGGGGAACTGCAGCACCGCGGCTGGACCGCGCAGTTCGGACTCGTGGACTTGGCGCTGCTCCAGTCGCTTGGCGTCGCGGGCCGGGTGCACGCGGGCGTTTTCGCGATTTTGCCGGAGATGCTCGGCGCCGCGCAGGCCCGGCACCGCTACACCGACTTCAGCCTGCTGCCCGCCGCCCTGCGCGACCTCGCGCTGGTGGTCGATGCCGCCACGCCCGCGGGTGACGTCCAGAAGATTCTCGCCAAGCACGCCCGCGCCGCCGTCGGCAGCGCCTTTGCGCTCGAAAGCGTGAGCGTGTTCGACGTCTATGCCGGCAAGGGCCTGCCGGAAGGCAAAAAGAGCCTCGCCTTCAGCCTCATATTCCGCGCGCCGGACCGGACCCTGACGGACGACGAGGTCAACGCCGTCTTCACCAAAATCCAGACCGCGATCTCCGCCGACGGCACGATCACCGTCCGGGCCTGAGCCCGGAGGGAGGGAGAACGCGGGCCGGGCGCTGAAGTTTGAACCACGGCGACACGGAGAAACGGAGGAGACGGATTGGAAGCAGGAAGCCAGGAAACGGAATCCCGTCCTTGGTCGTACTATGCTCGGGAATGATGTGATCCCGGCTCGCGCGGGGCGTGCGCAAGCCCGACACGTGACAGCTGGGATCGTTGTGCGGCAGCGCCTGGTTGGGCGGTTCTTTCATTCGCGTTGGGTCTGATACCCCGAAACTGGCTTCGGCTTGGTTGCAGCCGGGGTCGTGACGAGTGCGGCAGCCTCGGCGGCTGACCCCAGTGCCTTGGAATTCCGAACTTCGATCCCCGGGGTCACCGACCCCGGCTACAGTTTTCTGCAATGCCTCGGGGCTTGCTCCGTGGATCTTTCCTTCAGATGACCGCCCCCACGAACACGTCAACCATTGGTTGACATGTGAGCGGGAGGCCGGCGGGCAATACCTGCGGATTCTTGGTCAAGGGACGCGTCGCAGGCGGGGAAGGCGGATCCGGTGGCTCAGGCGGGTGGGGAACCCGTCTGGCGCCCGGCGGCGGCCTCCCGGGCGGCGCGGAGTTCACGCGTCTGTTCCGCGAGGGTGTGTTCCAGGGCGGCGAGCCGCACCTGCAGCTGGTGGGCGAGGTTCCATTTCTCGGTGAGCGTGGCGGCGAGCTGCAGGACCTCGATGTTGTCGAACGGTTTCTTGAGGATTACAAGCTGGTCGGACACGCCGAGCTTCGCATGCATCTCGTCCCAGGAATAGTCCGAATAAGCGGTGCAGAGGACGATCTGCATCGCGGGGTCGAGCTCCCAGAGGTGCGAGGTCGTCTCGATGCCGTCCCAGCCCGGCGGCATCCGGACGTCCATGAAGGCCATCGCGTAGGGCCGGCCCCCAGCCACGGCCCGCCGGACCATCTCCAGGGCGTCCAGGCCCTGTTGGGCCATGTCCAGCTCGTAGCGGACGGCCGGAGGCCGTGCCGCGGCCGTGCCAAACAGCGCCGCCTCCATGGCGCCGGCCGGTCCGGCCGGGCGGGGGTCGGTGAGGATTTTTTTAAAATCCGCTTGGATGGAGCGATTGTCGTCCACCACGAGGATGCGGCGGTTGGATTCGGCGGGCGGGTTCATGAGGGGAGGGAGGCGGGAACTAAGCTGGGCAGTTCGAGGACAAAGGTGGCGCCCCGGCCGGGGCCGTCGCTCTGCGCGGTGAGGCGGCCGCCGAGCTCCCGGGCCGCGAGCGCGCCGCTGTGCAGGCCGAAACCATGGCCGTCCTTGCGGGTGGTGAACCCGTGGCTGAAAATCCGCGTGAGGTTGTCCGCCGGGATGCCGATGCCATTGTCGCTGATCGCGATCCGGATGCAGTCCTCGCCGCCGGTGAGACGCACGGTGATCTGCTTGTCGGTGCGGCCGGATGCATCGCACGCCTGCCGGGCATTGCGCACCAAATTGATGACGATCTGCATGACCTTGTGTCGGTCGGTGGTGACGATCGGGCGGAGCTGGTAGTCGCGGAGTGTCTCCACCTGGTGCCGGGCGAGCGAACTGGCGTTGATGCGCAGGGCATCCTCGAGCAGGTCCGGCACCGACAGCTCCTCAAGGACTCCCACGGTCCGCGCATGCGTCTGCTGCAGGGCCACGATTTCATTGATGTGCTCGATATTTTTGCGCAGGTGCCCGAGCTCCTCCAACTGGGCCTGCTGCTCGGCGGCGAGCGCTTCCGCCAGCGTGCCGAGGTAGGCGGGGATGATCCGGCCACGAGAGTCCCGGGCGAGAAAACCGGCGAGATCCGCCTGGTGCTCGGTGAACAGCGCGGCCAGGCGGGCGATGTTGCCGGCCTCGGTGTGGCGCACCCGGTCGGCGACGAGGGCGGCTGAGACGTTCACGCTGTTGAGCACGTTGCCGACGTTGTGCAGCACGCCGGTCGCCACCTCCGCCATGCCCGCCAGCCGCGAGTGGTCCAGCAGTTGCTGGTGGATTTCGGCGAGCTTCGCCTCCGCCTGCCGGCGGGCGGTGATGTCGAGGCCCATGCCCATGATGCAGGACTGCTGGGCAAACGCCCACAGGCATCCGGTGAAGAAGAACGGCGTCTTGGTCCCGTCTTTGGACAGGAAATCGGCTTCCACCGTGATCATGCCCGTCTCACGGGCCTGCTGGATCGCGGCGGCGATGCGCCCCTTGTCCGCCCCGCCAAAGAGATCCAGGGGCGTCATCCGGGCAAGCTCATCGGCGGAATAGCCGGAGACTTTTTCAAAGTTCCGGTTCACGCGCAGGAAGCGGCCTTGTTCGTCGAACAGATAGAACAGGCCCGGCAGACTGTCGAGGGCCGCCTGGCTGAAGTCTCTTTCGCGGCGGACGAGGCCCTCGGCCTGCCGGCGGTCGGTGATGTCGCGGAAACACCAGACCCGGCCGACAATGGCCGCGCCGATGCGCTGCGGCTGGGAATAGCGCTCGAAGAAGCGTCCGTCCGCCAGTTCGAGGACGTCGAAACTTTCCGCCTCAGGCCGGGTATACAGCTCCCGCACCTTGGCGAGGAACGCCGCGGGATCCTTGAGCTGGACGAGCGCTGCGCCGAGCAGTTGCTCGTCGTCACCCGTGTCCAGGATCTCTCGCGGGATGCGCCACATTTCCGCAAACGTGTGGTTGTACGTCGTGATCTTGGAATGTTGGTCCACCACCAACAGGCCGTCGATCGTGGACTCGATGGTGGCATGCAGCACGGACAGGGAATTGGCCAGTCCGGCTTCGGCGCGTTTGCGCTCGGTGATGTCTTCGAGGAGGCCGATCACCTGGATGATCCGGCCGGAAGGATCGCGGACGACCGCGACCGCGAGCAAGCCCCACACCAGGCGGCCGTCCCGGCGCACAAAGCGCTGCTCGAGGGTGTAGCTGTCGGCGCGGCCCGCCTGGATGAGCGCGTCCTGCCCGGCCTGCCGGGGCGCGTCTTCGGGATGCACTAGGGCGGTGAGCAAGGCATTGTCGGGGAGGGTCCCGGCCGGGAGACCGAGGATGCTGCAAAACGCGGCATTGAAATGATAATCGGGGCCGAGGTCGGTGCGGTGCCAGGAGATGCCGACGGGCGCGTGCTCGAAGATGAGGCGGAAGAGCGATTCGCGGTGCTGCAGCTCCGCATTGGTCTGCGAGAGCTCCGCGGTACGATCCCCCACGCGTTGCTCGAGCTCGGCGTTCGCGCGGGCGAGGGCCTGCTGCCGCTGCCGGGCCCGCCAGACCCGCCGGCCGATGAGCCCCGCGACCAGGGCCAGGCCCAGGACGGCGACGGCGAACCGGAACCATGCCGTCTGGTAGTAAAGCGGCTGGATCGTGACCGCGAGCGTGGCGCCGTCCTCGCTCCACACGCCGTCGGCGTTGCAGGCGAAAACGGAGAAAATATAGGAACCCGGGGCGAGGTGGGTGTAGCCGGCGCTGCGTTCGTGACCGGCCTCGATCCAGGCCGGATCGGAGCCGTCGAGCTGGTAGCGGAAACGCTGCTGTTGCGGCGCGATGATGCTGAGCGAGGTGTAGCGGATCACGAGGCGGTTGGTGCCCGCCGGGACCGTCACCGCCGCGCCGGGCGGCAGCGACCGGTCATCGGCCAGAACGCCTTCAATCATGACGGTGGGCGGCTGGCTGTTGGTCTTGAGCTGGCCCGGCGCGATGACGGCGACGCCGTCGTCGGTCGCCGTCAGGATGCGGCCGTCGGACAGACGGACGGCGGCCGGGCTGCCGGAGCCGCTGGTGGCGGCGCTCAGCAGTCCGTCGCCCCGGCCAAACGTCAGGCTGTTGAGGCTCGCGGTGTCGCCGCGATCAAGGTCGGTGAATTCCGTCTTGCGGATGCGGGCGAGGCCGCGGGCGCTGCTGACCCAGAGCGAACCAAGCTCGTCGGTAATGACGCTGAAAAGCGTGTCGTCCACCATGCCGGTCCGGGTGTCGTAGGCGCGCACCCCGTCCTGGTTCCAGCGGACAAGGCCTTGGCCGTCCGTCGCGAGCCAGACCGTGCCGTCGTCTTCCTCGAGGAGGTCCCGCACCACCAGCGACGGCGGCAGGCCGGGCAGCGGCACGGGCTGCCAGGTGCGGTCGGCACGGCGTTGGTAGAGCCCGGCGCTCGTGCCGATCAACAGGCGGCCGTCGCGGAGGCGGGCGATGGTCCAGACGGTTTCAGCCGCCAAAGCGGCGGCCGGCGCGACGGGCACGATCTGCCCGCCGCGCAGCTCCAGCAAACCGCGTTTGGCAATGCCGAGGAGAAATTCGCCATCCGGCTCCTCCTGGATCGCGGTGACGAAGCGGCTGGTCGGGACGCCGGACGGATAGACGAACGTCGTCACCTTGTCGCCCACGAGCCGGTCGAGCGAGCTGCCGCGGTTGCCAAACCACATCGTGCCGTCCGGCGCTTCGTAGATGACAGTCACGGTCGGGTCCGAAAGCGGGGCGCCGGCGGTGAAGTGTTGCACGGCGCCATTTTGCAGACGGGAGACGCCGGCGCCCCAAGTGGCGACCCACACGGCGCCATCGCGCGTCTGTCGCACCGCCATAGCCAACGTGCCGGCCACGCCGTCCGCCGCCGAGAGGGAATAGCCGCGCCGGTCCGTCAGCCGGGACAAGCCCGTGGAGGTGCCGAGCCAGAGCGCGCCCTCGCGATCCTCGAACACGACGTCAACCACCCCGGGCTTCTTGCCATTGAGATCCGTGTAGGGCGTGACCTGGCCGTTGAAGCAGCGGTCGAGCCCGGCGACGGAACCAACCCAGAGATTGCCCGCGTGATCGACGAGCGCGGTGCCGGCCCGCTGGCTGGAGAGCGCCGGGTTTAGTTCAAACGGGACAAAGCGATCCCCGTCGAACCGGAACAGACCGGCCTGGGTCACGGCCAGGATCCGGCCCGCCGCGTCTTCGCGCACCATCCGAATCTGGGGCACCGGCAGGCCCTCGGCTCGGCCAAAATGGGTGAACTTCCCTTTCACGTAACGCAGCACATCGGAGCCGACGGCAATCCAGATCACGTTCTGCCGGTCCACAAAAACCGAGCGCATCCCCAGCGTGTCGAAGGCCGACGTGTCGAGATCGTTGACGAACCTGCCCTCCACCCAGCGCGTGATGCCGGCCCGGGTGCAGATCCAGAGCGAGCCGTCGGGCGCAACCCCGAGGGAGTTGACCGTGGCCACCTTGAGGCCGTCGGCGACGCCGTGGGCGGTGAAGCGGCCGTTCTGATAGCGGACGAGGCCGGCCGCCGTGCCGATCCACAGGCTGCCGTCGGGCGTCTCAGCAAACGAGGTGATCTGGTTGTCCGGCAATTCCGGCGTGTTGTGCGACGTGAAAATAGTGAACGTCAGCCCGTCAAACCGCGCGAGGCCCTGCTGGGTGCCGACCCAAAGGTAGCCGTCCCGCGTCTGGAAAATCTGCTTGATCGCATTGTGTGGCAGCCCGTCCTCGGTATCCCAATGTCTGACAATGTAGTTGGCCGGTTCCTCGGCGGGGTTGAGGGCGAACGCGTGCGGGTGCGCGAGGGCCGCCAAGAGCACGCCCAACCGGAGGATCGGGCCCAGTCGGAGGCCGGGTCTGTCGCTGCGGGGAGGGGGTTGCCGCCAATGCTGTCCCACGAATCCGGGGTTACGATTTCATAACTTACGGGCGATAGGATGTTAGGGCGGTTTTGAGGGTGCTCACGATTTGAACACCGGAGGCGGTTTTTTGATCTGATCCGGGATGAACTCCGGCCAAACCG
>CAIQQB010000093.1 GCA_903873805.1 uncultured Opitutia bacterium
AGTTGTTAATCAATGACTTATAGTGGGACAGCATTGGGCTTCGCCCCTCCCCCTGCACCCCCTCCCATATTAACTTATTTTACCCGATCCGCTGTCCAACGGACGGGGACCACCTCAGTCCGCGTCCCTGGGCTGAGGTCTTATGGTAACCAATGCGATGTCTCAATGGTGACCATTACGAGGTCGCGATGGTTACCAATGATATCGTAGTTTCAACTCGAAGCCGGCTGCCAATGCAGCCGAGTCAACAACCAGCCGGAGGGGTCATGTCTTGACTATTGACAAACGAGCATCTGAGGCGACGGCTGGAATTCCCTGAGGTGATTTTCGTGTCTGCTTGGCAGCACGGCAATCGTGTCATCCCCATTTTGGCGATCGTATGCTGGCTTCTGCTCCGCGCCCTGCCGATTCATCCCTTGATTGTGCGGCGGAAGGGGGGTTCTGTGGCTTTGCGCCGCAGCACTCCACACCATGTCCCTTCCCGCCCATATCGCCGACAGTCAGGCGCAGCACTTTCTCCGGATGCTCGGCGCCCTCCGGCCGCACTGGCGGCGCGATCCGCATCTGCCGGCGCGGATCCAGCACCTGCTCACCCGGAACCGCGCCCACGGCTCGCGCGACCGCCGCCTCTACCGCGAACTGATCTACACCGCCCTCCGCCATCTGCCGTGGATCGAGTCCCAGCTTGATGCCGCCCCGGCCGAGGCCGTGCGCCGGGTCGCCTGGCTTGCCGCTGACACCCCGGACACCCGTGCGTTCCGGACGACCTTTGCCACGGGTGAGCCGCCGGCCGGCGATCCGGCGGAGCTGCTCCCGGCCTGGTTTCGCACCCATTGCCCCGCCGCATTTGCCCCCGCCGAACTCGCGGCCCTTAACTCGCGGGCCCCGCTCTGGCTCCGGCTGCAAACCGACGATCCCGCTCCGGTGCTGGCCGAATTCGACGCTCGCGGCTGGGCTTGGGAAACTTCGCGCGTCCTGCCCGGCGCCATCCGGTTGCTCGCCGAGGCCGATGTGACCAAGACCGCCGCCTACGCCACCGGACTCGTCGAGGTGCAGGACCTCGGTTCGCAGCTGGTGCTCGGCAGCGTGGGCCTCGAACCGGGTGGCCATTGGCTCGACGCCTGTGCCGGTGCTGGCGGCAAATCGCTCCAGCTCGCCCGGCTCGTCGGCCCCGCGGGCGGCGTGGACGCCCATGACATCCGCCCGGCCGCGCTCACCGAGCTAAAGCTCCGCGCCGCGCGCGCCGGATTGGCCAACGTCCGCGTGATTCCCCAGGTGGTCACGGGGCACTACGCCAACGTTCTCGTAGACGCGCCCTGCAGCGGCTCGGGCACCTGGCGGCGTTCACCTCACTTGAAATGGGCTACCGCCGCAGGTGACATCGCCGCCCGGGCGGAGCAGCAGCTCGACCTGCTCCGACAGTATGCGCTGGCGGTGCGGCCGGGGGGCCGGTTGGTGTATGCGACCTGTTCGCTCAGCCGGGTGGAAAACGAGGACGTTGCGGCCGCGTTCCTCGCGCTCGAGCCGGCCTTCGCGCCCGAGCCATTGCGCGAACGCTTTGGCTTTCCCGGTGATGGCCCTGCGATGACCATCCTGCCCGCCCGGCACGACACGGACGGCTTTTTCGTCGCCGCCTTCCGGCGGAGCTGAAGTTGCCCGCGAATCACGCGAACGACGCGAACCGACATCGGAGTATTTCAACCTGAAGGCTCTTCTGCGGTCGATCCACTCCATTGGCGTCCTTTCGCGTGATTCGCGGGACTCTGTCTCCGCCCGGTGGGCCGCATCTTTTTCATTGCCGCGCCGCGCCGCAGCCCAACCATCGCCCCACTGTGGTTCCCGACGCCGACTATCGCATCAAGCTGCCCATCTTTGAGGGCCCGCTCGACCTGCTCCTCTTCCTCATCCGGAAGAACGAGCTGGATATCTATGACATTCCGATCGAGTCGGTCACGCGCCAGTACATCGCCGTGCTGCATTCGATGAAGCAGCTCGACCTCGAGGTGGCGGGCGACTTCTTCGTCATGGCCGCCACCCTGATGGAGATCAAAAGCCGCATGCTCCTCCCGCGCGGCGAGGCCGCCATCGACCCCGACGGCGCCGAGGACGGTTTCGACCCGCGCTGGGAACTCGTCCACCAGCTCCTCCAGTACAAGAAATTCAAGGAGGCCGCCACCAAGCTCGACGAGCTGATGGCGTTCCAGCGCGACGTCCTCTCCCGCCATGTCTCGACCCTCGGCGCCGAAACGGCCGACCGTCCGCTCAAGGGCGTCAACCGCATCGAGCTCTGGAACGTCTTCAACCTCGTCCTCCGCCGCCTCGCCGAGAAGCTGGTCATCGGCGAAATCGACGACGACCAGGTCACGGTGTCCGACAAGATGGAGGAGCTGCTGGTGCTCACGCGCACGCGCAAGAGCTTCATCTTTTCCGAGCTGTTTCCGGGCCGGGTGACGTTGCGGGTGCTGGTGGCGACCTTTCTCGCCATGCTGGAGCTCACACGCCTGCGCCGCCTGCGGCTGCGCCAGAACGAGGCGTTCACCGACATCATCTGCGATGCGGTGGAGGAGAACCCGCTTGAAACGCCGGCCGAAGCCGACACCGTAGCGTCATGAGCAAACCGTCCAAAAAGCCTGCCCGTTCCCGACCGACCAAGGCCCGGTCCAGCCTGCTGGGCCTCGGGCTGGACAATGCGGACGGCCACAAGCGCGTCACCACCGGCGAGAAGTTTGTCCTCCTCGGCGGCTCGGAGGAGACGCATGCGCGCATGACCGAAACCGTCCTGAAGACCTTCGAGGAACTGAAACGGCGCGATAAGCAGCTCGAAACCGTTGAACCCAAGGAACTCGCCGAGATCATGCACCGGGCCAAGCCGGACTGAGCCCGGCCCTTTGACTTTCTTCCTTTCACCGTCACCTTTCATCCTTCATCCTTTCCCACTATGTCCGCCAACATCACCAACCTCGACGCCAAGACCTTCAAGACCGCCATCGCCGTGCCCACGCCCGTCCTCGTGGATTTCTGGGCCCCCTGGTGCGGGCCCTGCAAGTCGATCGCGCCGATCCTGGAGGAGCTTGCCACGGAGCTGACGGGCAAGGTCGCCATCGCCAAGCTCGACATCGACGTGGAGGGCAACGACGCCATTGCCTCCGAATACGGCGTGCGGGCGATCCCGACGATGCTGCTGTTCAAGGGCGGCCAGTTGGTCGAGACGCTCGTCGGCATGATGCCGAAGGCCGCGCTCAAGGAAAAGCTGCTGGCGAAGGTCTGAATCTAGATTCAGCAGTTGGTCACAGAGGACAGAGAGGTAAAATCCGAGGTCACAGAGAAATGCATCGAACGACGGGTAGGGCTTCCGTCGCCCGCCGGGTTCGATGATTGAAGCCACTCGGGATTTTTTCAGTGGTTTGCTCCGTGAACTCTGGGTCCGCTCTCCGTGTCATCCTGCTGCGGTTTTAGGCTGAGTCCTCCGCGGCGGATCTCATTTCCGTCCGCAATGTAGGCGGGGTGCCATCACCCCGCTTTTTTGTGCCTAGATTCTGGGCTCCAGCCAATTGGCGCTCATTTCGGCAGTTGGTCACGGAGCTCACAGAGTTAACGGAAGCGTGCACAGAGTTGTACCCTTCCATTCCGGAGTTGCGCCCGGCCCGATTTCTGCTCATGTTCCGCCGACTGGAGGCCCCATCTTTCCATGAGCCACATCCACTTTTCCAACGTTTACGGCGTTCTGTTGATCGCGGTGGCGGGATTGTCGGTCGTCGGGCCTTGGTTCGCGGCGCTGATTTCGGCGCTGAAAAATGAGAAGCTCGATTCCACGATGAAGCTGGTGTGGGTGTTCGTGATTTTTGCCCTCTTCATCTTCGGTGCCCTCCTGTATTTCGCGGTCGCGCCCAAGCGGCTGAACCGGATTGAGCGGGGTATGGCCGAGCTGCACCTGCGCAAGCGCCAGCTGGCCAAACGGGCCCGGAAAGCCGCCGAGGGCGGGATCGAGGCCACCAAGCTCATCGTCTGACCACCGCTCGTTTCTGTCGGTCGGCCGATGCTGGGCGGGGTCGACGTTACCAGACGCAGCGACAGGACGCCCTCCGACCGCGTGGCTGTTTGCACCATCCGGAATCGCGTTGACGTGTAATCAAGTTCACTGCCTCTTCTCGGCTCATGCGCCCGGTCTCAATTTCAATCCATCCGTCCCATTGACCCGGCTGGCAACCACCACCCCATGGACTACGCTGTTTGGATCGTCGCCATCGTTTGCTATACGATTTACCAAATCTATGCCCTGCGACGCCGGCCGCGTCGCTTTGACTTTGAGGAGCTGAAGGCGCTGAACGAACTGCGGGAAAAGGGTGTGATCACGCAGGCGGAGTTCGAGGCCAAGAAGGCCGAGCTGTTGGATTGAATGGAGTTGGCGAAGAGCCTTGGATTGTGCGATTGTTGAGCCTCCGGATCCGGCTTCACCGACCCCGGCTACAGCATCCGAAATTACCCCGGAAGTATTCTTGATTCCATCATTCCTCTGGTCGAGGCTCCCGCAACGAATCGTCCTTCTCCACGATGTCCCTCGTGAAATCCACGCCTCCCGGCCCCGGCCGCCCGTCCCACCCGCCGTCGTCGGCCAAATCATCCGTCGTGGTTCTCGTCGGCTGCTTGCTGCTCGTTGCCGTCGCATGGGTCTTCTTCCACCCGCAATCTCCGTCGGCCCCGGCCTCCGCGCCCGCCGCCTCCGCCGGTCCGACCGCGACTCCGCCCGTCACCGTCGTCGAGGCACCTACACAGCCGGCCACCCCTCCGCCAGCCGAAGTATCCGAAGCCGTTGCGCCTCTCGCGGCTGCCCCGGCACCGGCGGACAGTCCCATCCAGACCCCCGCCGAACGCCTCGCCGCCGCCGTCGCCCTCCTGATGTCGTCCAATCGCGATGCCGCCACGGTGCGGCAAACGCGCGACCTGATTGATTCGGCTTACGCACCCCTCTACCAGCAACTCGGTCTGAATGCATCCGCCACCGCCGCGTTTGGCGACCTGCTGGCGCAACGCTTCGACACCGACCGCACCGCCCTGGCCATTGCAACCAGCGAGGGGCTCACCCTGACGAACAATCCCGTGGAGATTGCCGCGCAGGTCCGCACGGCGGTGACTCCCTTGGAAGGCCAGATTCACACCCTGTTGGGCGATGCCGGCTACCAGCAATACCGGACCTTTGCCGCCACCATCCGCGCCGCCGTTGTCGCCGCACTCATCCAGCAGGGTACCCCGGCCGGGAAATAAAGCGGGCGGTGGGCGGAGGCAGAAATACGAAAACTGGATGTTACATTCGGAGGGATGACCGGGATCTGGCGGTGCAAATGAAGTCAGCGTCCGCGCCATGGATTGCAACCGGACGCCGGATGTATCGAAGCGGGATAGTCTGCCGCCCATCATTTGCCGGCCTTCGGGGCACCCCGCGTTTCCCAAGGTCCGCCCTGTCAAAGCTACAGCCCGTGCGCGTAAAGTAGTCCGCCTTGCCGCGTCCAGACCCGGACCTGCCCCCTCTGCCCTTTCCCAGTTGCCCAGCGGCGTATCGCTCCTCCATGCTGGAGTCCGCCTTATGGCTAACGCGGCAGATTCAAGCCTCCAGCATGCAGTCCTGATGTTCCCGCCGGCGATCCGGGGGCGGGACGGGACAATTCCCGGGTGGCGCATCAACCCGGCCGGCGGGGTATTGCCCCACGCGGCACTGATCCAAAGCGCATTTTTCCATGCCCTCGCTCCGACTCCCTGTTCCGCTTGCAATCTTGCTGGTTCTGGCTGGCTGTGCCACAGCGCCTGAGCTACCTCCGATCAAGACCGACGTCGTGCCATTCGAGTCCGACGACACGGACCCGACGCAGCCGACGCTGGCGCCGCAAATCGTCACCGCCCACGTCTTCCGGGCGGAAATGGAGTATGATCAGGGTGAGCTTGACGCGGCCAAGGCCGACCGGTCACGCGCACCCGCGCCCAACTCCGCGGACTATTTCAGCCATCGCGCCTGGACCAAGTATTCGCAAAAAGACTACGTCGGCGCCCTGGACGACTTCAATGCCGCCCTGGGGCTGGAGACCGGGCGGGCCGAAGCCCTGCGGGGCCGGGCCGGGGTCAAAATCCGGACGGGTGATCTCGCCGGCGCCATCACCGATTACGGCCTGGCCCTCCGGGCGGATCCAACCCATGCGCGGGACGAATTGAACCGGGCGGTGGCGCTCACCCACACGCATCAGACCGCGCTGGCGAAGGCGGGTTTCGATGCGGCGATCGGACTGGATCCGACCCTGTCCCTCGCCTTCTTTGATCGGGCGTGTCTGGAGTTTGACGGCGGGAATTATTCCCTGGCCGAGGCGGATCTCGACCGGGCTGTGTCCCTGAATCCGTCTATGGCCGCAGCTTGGGCGCTGCGGGGCGGGACCAAATTGCTGCAGGGTGATGCGGTCGCTGCGACCCGAAACTTCCAGCAGTCTGTCGAGTTGAATCCCAACTTTACGAACGGCCGGGTAGGTCTGGGCCTGAGCCAGCTGCTCGCGGGTTCCTTCATCAAGGCCCGGGCCACACTCGATCTCGCCCTTAAGCTCGACCCGAAATCCGCCCGGGCCTATTGGGCTCGCGGGGTCATCAATTTCCGTCTGATTCCGGTCGCGTATACCACAACCGATTTTACCCAGGCTCTGGCCCTCGATCCCACGGACAGCGAGACCTATGTCTGGCTCGGGCTGAGCAAGCTACCGAAGGATCCGGCGGGGGCCACCGCCGATCTGGCCCGCGCCCTCGAGCTCGATCCCGCCAATGATCAGCCCTATCTCTATCGCGGCCTGATCAAATGGCAGCAGGGCAACCAAGCCGGTGCCTTGGATGACATCAATCGGGCGATCGAGCTGAATCCCAGGGAAGGAAGGAACTATTTCAGCCGGGGCTTCATGCAAGCCTGGCGCGAGCAGTATCAGGAGGCACTGGCCGATTTCAACCGGACCATTGAACTCAATCCCGAGCTTGCGGCGGCCTATCAAAGGCGCGGCAAATTCCGGATTGTTGCGGCCGACCTCGAAGGAGCGCTGGCGGACGAGGACCGCGCCATTGCGCTCAATCCCAACAACGCCCTGGCCTTGAGGGACCGGGGCGACATAAAATTACGCCGAGATGATGCCAACGGTGCGCTCGTTGATCTCAATCGCGCCATTGATCTCGCCCCGATGCAGGTGCTGTCCGCGTACAATATCCGCGGGCGTGTCCGGCTGAAAAAAGGTTCTTCCGGTTTCTTAGTGGGTGGATGAGGGCTGAAGGTGAGGCAGCATCTTGAGCTTCCCACAGTGAAACAGAATCCGGGTGCGGTAGTTGGTGAAGGAGCGGAAGCCACGGGCATCGGCCTTGAGGGCTTGGATGC
>CAIQQB010000094.1 GCA_903873805.1 uncultured Opitutia bacterium
CCTCATCGGCCAGGTGCAGGAGGTCTACCGCCTGCAGGGCGTCACGATCAACGACAAGCACATCGAGATCATCATCCGCCAGATGCTCCGCAAGGTCCGCATCACCGATCCCGGTGACAGCGAATACTTCTGGGGCGAACAGGTGGACCGCGCCTCGTTCCTCGCCGACAACCAGCGCATCGAGGAGGCCGGCGGCAAGCCCGCCGAGGCCGAACCGATCCTCCTCGGCATCACCAAGGCTTCGCTCGAGACCGAGAGCTTCATCTCGGCCGCCTCCTTCCAGGAGACGACCCGCGTGCTCACCGATGCCTCGACGCTCGGCAAGGTCGACAACCTCAAGGGCTTCAAGGAAAACGTCATCATGGGCCATCTCATCCCCGCCGGCACCGGCCTGCCCAGCTACAAGAAGCTGCGCATCAGCCTGCCGTTGGGCGGCGAGATCCCCGCGGCGGAAGTCAAGGACGCCGAGGGCGGCTGATCCGTCGCCCCGGATCCGATCCACCGGCAGGGCCGGGCTCCCCGCGGGGCCCGGCCTTTTTGTCGGCCCGCCACCCCGATGCCGCCGATTTTTCCACGATTTATTCCTTTTCGCTTGTTTCCGGCCGGACCCGCTGTTTGGATGACCCTTCGTCTCTCTTTTTTCCGCGGTTCCGGCCCGGCCGGTGACCGCTCTCCTCCGCCGATGGGTCCGGTCGCCCGGATTTTTCGGCCCCAACTCTTTTTTTCGAAATCTTCTTGCCGGGGTTTCCGCCTCTGCTAAATTTCGCCCCTTTTCTCCACTTCCGGACCACTCTCTTTCCTCTCCATGCCAACCATCAATCAACTCGTGCGCAAGGGCCGCCGCCAGATTCGGACCAAGTCCAAGTCGCCGGCGCTGGACTCCAATCCCTTCCGCCGCGGGGTCTGCGTCCAGGTCATGACCCGCACCCCCAAGAAGCCGAACTCCGCCATCCGCAAGGTCGCGAAGGTCCGCCTCACCAATGGCAATGAGGTCATCTCCTACATCCCCGACGAGGGCCACAACCTGCAGGAGCACTCGATCGTGCTCGTCCGCGGCGGCCGCGTGAAGGATCTGCCCGGCGTGCGCTACCACATCGTCCGCGGCACCTTGGACGCCACCGGCGTCGAGAAGCGCCGTCGCAGCCGTTCGAAATACGGAGTCAAGCGCCCGAAAGCGGCGAAGAAATAATCACCCCCGAGGAGAACCCGCACCATGTCCCGCCGCCACAGAGCCGAGAAGCGCCACGTCGAGCCCGATATCCGCTACAACAGCCCGCTCGTCGCCCATCTGGTCAACGTCGTCATGCAGGACGGCAAGAAGAACCTGGCCGAGCGCATCGTTTACGGCGCCTTCGAGAAGGTCTCCGAGAAGCTCGAGAAGGGCGATCCCGTCGACCTCCTGCTCGGCGCCCTGGAAAACGCCCGGCCGCGCCTCGAGGTCAAGAGCCGCCGCGTCGGTGGCGCCACCTACCAGGTCCCGGTTGAAATTTCCTATGAGCGCCAGGAGAGCCTGGCCCTCCGCTGGATCGTCGCCGCCGCCGGCGGCCGCAAGGGCATCCCCATGCGCGACGCCCTCGCCGCCGAACTCGTCGACGCCTACAACAACACGGGCAGCGTCGTGAAGAAGAAGGAAGACACCCACAAGATGGCGCAGGCCAACCGCGCTTTCGCCCACCTTCGCTGGTAATCCCCCCGGTTCCGTTCCGCCCATGTCCGTTCCCGCCATCACCGTCGTCACCGACAAGGCCCAGACCTCCCCGGTCAACTCCAAGGACCGTCCGTTCCCGCTCGAATGGACGCGTAACATCGGCATTGCCGCGCACATCGACGCCGGCAAGACCACGACGACGGAGCGCATCCTCTTCTACTCCGGCGCGGTCCACAAGATGGGCGAGGTCCACGAGGGCACCACCGTGACCGACTGGATGGAGCAGGAGCGCGAGCGCGGCATCACCATCACCGCCGCCGCCATCTCCTGCGCCTGGAACGCCTCCTGGGGCCCCTGGAAGGGGATCAAGCAGCGTATCAATATTATCGATACACCTGGGCACGTTGACTTCACCGCCGAGGTCGAGCGGTCCCTCCGCGTGCTCGACGGCGCGGTCGCGGTCTTTGACGCGGTCGCCGGGGTGCAGCCCCAGTCGGAGACCGTCTGGCGCCAGGCCAACAAGTACAAGGTGCCGCGCATCGCCTTCATCAACAAGATGGACCGGGTCGGGGCCGATTTTTTCCGCTGCATCGACGACATCCGCACCAAGCTCAAGGCCAACGCCCACGCCCTCTACCTGCCGATCGGCGCCGAGGAGAATTTCACCGGCCTGGTCGACCTGGTGCAAAACGTGGCCTATTCCTTCGACGAGAATCCCGCCGATCCCCTCGGGATGCGGCCGGTCACGATCGAGATCCCCGCGGCCATGCAGGCGCAGGCCAAGGAATACCGCGAGAAGCTCATCGAGGCGGTCTGCGACTTTGACGACGTGATCGCCGAGAAGTACCTCAACGGCGAGCCGATCAGCGTCGACGAGCTGATGCTCGGTGTCCGCAAGGCCACGATCTCCCTCCAGTTCACCGGTGTGTTCCCCGGCTCCGCCTTCAAGAAGAAGGGCGTGCAGCGCCTCCTCGACTGCGTCGTCAACTACCTGCCCAGCCCGATCGACGTCCCGCCCATGCAGGGCCAGGACAGCGACGGCCAGCCGGTCGAGGCCGTGGTCGATGACAAGGCCAAGCTGGCCGGCCTCGCCTTCAAGCTCTGGAACGACAAGTTCGTCGGCCGCCTGGTGTTCTTCCGCGTCTACACCGGCATGCTCAAGCAGGGCATGTCGCTCTACAATCCCCGCACCCGCCGCAGCGAGCGCGTCTCCCGCCTCGTGCTCATGCGCGCCATCGACCGCGAGGAAATCGATGTCGCCTACGCGGGCGACATCTGTGCCGTCGTCGGCATCAAGGACGTCATCACTGGTGATACCCTCTGCGACGAAGATTTCGACATCCGCCTCGAGCCGCCGTCCTTCCCGGAGCCCGTGATCTCGATGTCCATCGAGCCCAACTCCAAGGCCGACCAGGAGAAGCTCGGCGTCGCCCTCCAGCGCCTCGTGGCCGAGGATCCGACTCTGCGCGTCAAGACCGACACCGACACCGGCCAGACCATCCTCGCCGGCATGGGCGAGCTCCACCTCGAGATCATCCTCGACCGCATGCGCCGCGAGTTCAAGGTCGAGGCCACCTCGGGCAAACCCCAGATCGCCTACCGCGAGACCGTCACCAAGTCGTCCGGCGGCGAGGGCAAGTTCATCCGCCAGTCCGGCGGCAAGGGCCAGTACGGCCACGTCGTCGTCAAGCTCGAGCCCAACGAGAAGGGCAAGGGCGTCGAGGTCCTCAACGAGACCGTGGGCGGCAGCATCCCGAAGGAATTCATCAAGCCCGCCATCGCCGGCATCGAGGAGGCCTGCAACAACGGCGTCGTCGCCGGCTATCCGGTCGTGGACGTCATCGTCCGCATCATCGACGGTTCCTTCCACGAGGTGGATTCGTCCGAGCTCGCGTTCAAGATGGCCGGCATCTTCGCGTTCAAGGACGCGATGAAGCTCGCCAACCCGATCCTGCTCGAGCCCATCATGGGTGTCGAGGTCACCACCCCCGAGGAATACCAAGGCGACCTCATCGGCGACATCAACCGCCGCCGCGGCACCATCAACGGCATGGAGAACAAGTCCGGCGCCTGCATCATCGATGCGCGCGTCCCGCTCGAGTGCCTCTTCGGCTACGTCACCGACATCCGTTCGCTCTCCAAGGGCCGCGCCAGCGCCGCCATCACGCCGTCGCACTTCGAACAGGTGCCGAATTCGCTTCTCACCAAAATCGTCGAGACCTCCTCCAAGGCCCCGGCCCGCACCTAACCTCCGTTCTTTTTCCACCATGAAAGGCCAGCGCATCCGCATCAAACTTCAGGGCTTTGACTACCGCGTCATCGACCAGTCCGCCCTCGAGATCGTCGAGACTGCCAAGCGCTCGGGCGCCCGCGTCTCCGGCCCCATCCCGCTGCCCACCCGCATCGAGAAGCTCTCCGTCAACCGTTCGCCCCATGTCGACAAGAAGTCGATGGAGCAGTTCGAGTCCCGCACCCACAAGCGCCTCATCGACATCATCGAGCCGACCACCCAGACCGTCGACGAGCTGAAGAAGCTCAACCTCCCGTCCGGCGTCGACATCAGCATCAACGTCTGAACCAACCCTCCTCCGCGCCCACCCACCCACAGTTTCACCAACAGTTCAGCGGCACCTCCGACGGGCCTTACCGCCGGAATCGCTCAATGTAGGTTCCACGAAACGGAAACCCTCCACCTACCACTTAGCCATGATCAGCACCCTCATCGGTAAAAAAATCGGCATGACCCAGGTCTACGACGCCCAAAACGTCCTGATCCCGGTCACCGTGGTTGAAGCCGGCCCCTGCGCCGTGCTTCAGGTCAAGACCCTCGAGACCGACGGCTACAACGCCGTCCAGCTCGGCTTCGCCCAGCAGAAGCCCCGCAACGCCTCCAAGGCCGAGCTCGCCCACGCCCAAAAGGCCGGCCTCACCGCCGCCCCCCGCGTCCTCCGCGAGGTCCGCCTCGCCGGCACACCGGAGTTCAAGCCCGGCGACGTCGTCACCGTCGAGTCCTTCAAGGAGGGCCAGCTCGTGGACGTCATCGGCGTCACCAAGGGCAAGGGCTTCCAGGGCGTCGTCAAGCGCTTCCGGGTCGCCGGCGGCCCCGCCGCCCACGGCTCCATGTTTCACCGCCGCATCGGCTCGATCGGCATGCGCCAGACCCCCGGCCGCACCTGGAAGAACCAGTCGATGCCCGGCCACATGGGCGTCGAGCGCAAGACCATGCAGAACCTGCGCGTCGTGAAGATCATCGCCGACAAGAATCTGATCCTCGTCAAGGGCTCGATCCCCGGCGCCAACGGCGACGATGTGATCGTCCGCCTCGCCATCAAGGGCCAGCACGCCCTCCCGGTCGTCGCCGCTCCCGCGCCCGCGGCCGCCAAGAAATAAACCCGGAGACACCCAGCCATGAAACTCACCGTATTCAGCCCCGATGGCACGACCAGCAGCGAAAAGGATTTCGCCGGTCTGCCCACCTTCGAAGGCGACAAGGGCCTCCAGGCCGTCAAGGAAGTCATCGTCGCCATCAACGCCAACAACCGCCAGGGCACCCATTCCACCAAGACCCGCGGCGAAGTCCGCGGCGGCGGCAAGAAACCGTGGCGCCAGAAGGGCACCGGCCGCGCCCGTGCGGGCTCCATCCGCTCCCCGCTCTGGAGCGGCGGCGGCGTGGTGTTCGGCCCCAAGCCGCGCGACTACTCGAAGAAGATCAACGGCAAGGTCAAGGCCCTCGCTTTCAGCCGCGCCCTCTTTGACCGCGTCTCGGCCGGCGAAATCGCCGTGATCGAGAAGTTCGAGATCGCCCCCGTGAAGACCAAGGCCGCCGGCCTCATCGTCAACCGCATCGCCCCGGCGGGCAAGGTGCTCCTGGTCGACGCGCCCTTCACCGCCGCCGCGTCCCGCGCCATCCGCAACCTCGCCCGCGTCACCACGCAGGAGGCCGCCAAACTCAACACCCACGATCTCGCCCAGTACCGCAAGATCATCGTCAGCACCAAGGCCCTCGAGGCCATCATCGCCCGCGTCAACGGAGGTAAAAACTGATGCACGCCGACCAAGTCCTCAAACAGCTGCTCCTCACGGAGAAGTCCAACAAGCTCTCCGCCGAGCTTGGCCAGTACACCTTTGAGGTCGCGATTGCCGCGACCAAGCACACCATTGCGCAGGCCGTCGAGCAGACCTTCAAGGTCACCGTCACCCGCGTGAACGTCCAGAACTACCGCGGCAAAAACAAAAAGAGCCGCCAGGGCCGCCCGAGCACGACCTCCGACTACAAGAAGGCGATCGTGACCCTCAAGGCCGGCGACAAGATCGAGCTCGTCTAAGGCCCCCCCGGAGAACCTCCCATGCCCATCCATTCCTTCCGCCCGCTCACACCCGCCGGCCGTTTCACCTCGCTGAACAAGCAGGTCGGCCTGTCGAAGGAGCGCCCCCAGCGCCAGCTCACCGAGAGCAAGCACAAGACCGGCGGCCGCAACGTCTACGGCCGGGTCACGTCCCGCCACCGCGGCGGCGGCCACAAGCAGCTGTACCGGATCATCGACTTCCAGCGCGACCGTCTCGACGTCCCCGCCCGCGTGCAGGCCATCGAATACGATCCCAACCGCACCGCGAACCTGGCGCTCATCGCCTACGCGAACGGCGACAAGGCCTACATCATCGCCCCGAAGGGCCTCAAGGCCGGTGACACCGTCATCGCCTCCAACAAGGCCGCGACGAACGATTTCACCGTCGGCAACAACTTCCCCCTCGCGCTCATCCCGCCGTCCACCCTCGTCCACTGCGTCGAGCTGGTCCCGGGCCATGGCGCCAAGATCGCCCGCTCCGCCGGCACCAGCCTCGAGCTTGTCGCCGTCGAGAACGGCCAGGCCACCCTGAAGATGCCGTCCGGCGAACTCCGCCTCGTCCATCCGCAGTGCCGCGCCACCATTGGCGAGGTCGGCAACCACGACCACAACCAGCAGTCCCTCGGCAAGGCCGGCCGCAAGCGCTGGCTCGGCGTCCGCCCGCATGTGCGCGGTATGGCCATGAACCCGGTCGACCACCCGAACGGCGGCGGCCAGGGCAAGTCCAAGGGCGGCGGCGGCCGCCAGCACCTCGTCTCGCCGTGGGGCCAGCTCGCCAAGGGCTTTGTCACCCGCCGGCGTTCGAAGCTCTCCAACAGCCAGATCCTCGTCCACCACAACGGCCGCAAGCCGCGCAACCAGAAGTAAGCCCTCCGCTTTCGCACCATGGCACGTTCCATCAAAAAAGGTTTCTTTGTTGACTACCACCTGCTCGAGAAAATCGAGAAGGCCGTCAAGGCCGGCACCAAGAAGCCCATCCAGACTTGGTCCCGCCGCTCGACCATCACGCCCGACTTCATCGGCCACACGTTCAACGTGCACAACGGCAAGGCCTTCATCGCCGTCTACGTCACCGAGAACATGGTCGGTCACAAGCTCGGCGAGTTCGCGCTGACCCGCATCTTCAAGGCTCACGGCGGCATGACCCGCAAGGAAATTTGAGTTCCCGCCGCCTTCTCCCGATGTCCCCCCGCGCCCTCCCGTCCCTCCTCGCCGCCGCCGTGCTCGCCATGGCGCTACCGGCGCGCGCCGAACTGGTGTCAGTCACTCGCTCCGTCGGGGCCGCGCCCGTGCTGGCGGTGCCGAGCACCCGGGTGGCGGATCTGGTCATCCTCGGGGCGGGCTTCGGGGCCAATCTCCGCCCGGGCATGCACTGCCGCGTCACCCGCGGGAGCACCGACATCGCCGAGATCCTGCTCGTCGAGCTCCGGCCCGCCGCCAGCGCCGCCCTCATCCTCAGCTGCGCCGCCGGCCAGTCCATCCGACCCGGCGATCTCGCCACCGTCATCGCCTTCAAATCCTAACCACCAACCAAAAGGGTCGGGCGCGTTGCCCCCAACGCGCTGCGATCGCCGGGCCCCGGCCCGGAATCCTCCTCCTCACCATCATGGAAGTCCAAGCTCTCACCCGCTACGCGCGCATGTCGCCCAAAAAGATGCGCG
>CAIQQB010000095.1 GCA_903873805.1 uncultured Opitutia bacterium
GGTGCCCTCACCCCGCGAGGTCCGAGGCGGGGTGAGGGCACCCCGCCTGCCTCCAAACGCCCAAACCGAGATGCGACCTTGGTTGGTCTGACCAACGCCAATCGAGCCTGAGACTGGTGCCCATCGCGCGAACCCGCTGTCTAACCCGGGTTCGTCCCCACGAACATGTCAACTATTGGTTGACGTGTTCGTGGGGGACCAGATGCGTTTTTTGAGCGGGGAGCAGGGACATTATCCATTTACCTCGGCGGGGAAAAGGGCGCAGACTGGGGGCACCATGCTGCTCGATTTCACCGCGCTTGCCCCCCGGGACGCCTACCAATGGATGACCGCCGCCATCACGCCGCGGCCCATCGCGTGGGTCTCCACTATTTCGGCCGACGGCCGGACCAACCTCGCGCCATTCTCGTTTTTCAACGGCGTTACCGCCAATCCGCCGACGCTGCTGTTCGTGCCGGTCAACCACGCGGACGGCTCGCCCAAGGACACCGTGCGCAATCTCGACGCGGTGCCGGAATTCGTCGTGAACCTGGTGCCCTTCACGCTGGCCGCGGCCATGAACGCTTGCGCGGCGCCGCTGCCGCACGGCGAGAGCGAGTTCGAGCGGTTCGGCATCGCCTCCGCCGCCAGTGTGGCCGTGCGGCCGCCGCGGGTGGCGGCCGCCCCGGTGGCGTTTGAGTGCGCGCTGCATTCCATCGTCCGGCTGGGCGAGGGGCCGCTCGCGGCCAACGTGGTCTTCGGCCGCATCCTCCGCGTGCACGTGGCGGACGCCGTGCTTGGGGCGGATGGCCGGATCGATTCGGCGAAACTCGATCTCATCGGCCGGCTCGGCGGCGAGGATTACTGCCGCACGACCGAAACGTTTTCGCTCAAGCGTCCGGACCGCCGCTGAGTTGGACGGGGCAGCGCGCGTTCATCTAGTGGTTGATCATCGGCGTTCGATCAGCCGACGTGCGGGTGGATTTGGTTCGAACGGCCGATTGTAGGCCAGGTTGCTGACCTGGCATCGCCACACGGAGCCAGCTCAACGAGCTGGCCTACAGCAATGACCGATCAACTACGGTTTTCGCAGCTCGGAGCAGCGCCTTGGGTCAATGCGCTCCACCCGCGCAGCCGGGCGGGTTCAACCGAGCTCAAAGGCGGCGCAGATCTGCGCGACGATCTGCTCCGGCGTTTGGGCGATGTCGGCGACCAGTGCGCCGGTTGGCTCCTCGAGGTCGGCGAGCTGGCTGGCGAGCAGCGCCGGCGGCATGAAATGGCCCGCCCGGGAGCGCAACCTGGTCGCCAGCTGCTCGCGGGTGCCACGGAGGTGGACGAGACGGACGTCGGGCGCATCCGCCAGCAGCACGTCGCGATACCGCTGCTTGAGGGCTGAGCAGGTGACGACGCCATTGCCGCCGCTCTGCCGGCAGGCGTCGAGATGGCTGCGGATGGCGGCCAGCCACGGGGCGCGGTCGGTGTCGTTGAGCGGCTGGCCTGCAGCCATCTTGGCGCGGTTGGCGGGCGGGTGAAAGTCGTCGGCGTCGGCAAATTCCCAGCCGAGGGTCTGCGCGAGGAGCCGGCCGACCGTGGTCTTGCCGCTGCCCGAAACTCCCATGAGGACGATGATCATGGCGGCACGCTAGGCGGGCCGCGTCGCTTGCCAAGCCCGCACGGGCTGAGCGGAGGGGCGCATAAGTTTGGCGTGACACGCGCGCCGGCTTTGTCCATCACCACCGTCTTTTGAAAGCCCTCCTGCTCACCGCCCCCTCGCAGCTCGAGTTCACCGACTTTCCCGACCCCGTGCCGGCGGCCGACGAAGTGCTGCTCCGCGTTCGCGCCTGCGGCATCTGCGGCAGCGACATCCACGGCTGGGACGGTTCGACCGGCCGCCGCCGTCCGCCGCTCATCATGGGACACGAAGCCGCCGGCGAAATCGTCACGGCCGGGTCGCAGGCCGGCGCTTGGCGGAAGGGCGACCGGGTGACGTTTGATTCGACAATTTCCTGCGGCGAGTGCGTCTACTGCCGCGCCGGGCAGGTCAACCTCTGTGACAACCGCCGTGTCGTCGGTGTGGCACCGGTGGAATACCGGCAGCACGGGGCATTTGCCGAGCTGCTGGCGGTACCGGCGCGCATCCTCTATCCGCTGCCCGCGGGCCTCACGTTTCAACAGGCCGCGATGATCGAGCCAGTGTCCATCGCCGTCCACGCCGTGCAGCGCGTTCGGATCGCGCCGACCGACACCGTCGTGGTGGTCGGGGCCGGGATGATCGGGCTCTTCGTCATCCAGGTGCTGCGCTGGGCGGGGGCCCAGCGGGTCATCGCGGTCGACCTCGCGGACAACCGGCTGGCGCTCGCCCGCGAACTCGGGGCGACTGACACTCTCCGGTCCGACACCTGCGACGTCCCGGCCGAGGTCCAGCGTCTCACGGGTGGGCGCGGTGCGGATGTCGCGGTGGAGGTGGTCGGCCTGTCTGCCACCCTCAACCTCGCTCTCGCGACGCTGCGCCGGGGCGGCTCGGCCGTGTTGGTCGGCAACCTGGCGGCGAAGGCGGACTTTCCCCTGCAGGCGGTCGTCACCCGTGAGATCACACTGCACGGCAGCTGCGCTTCGGCCGGCGAATATCCGCTCTGCCTCGACCTCATTGCGCGGGGAATTGTCCGGGTCGAGCCGATGATCAGCGCCGTCGCGCCGCTGGCGGACGGAGCGGCGTGGTTCGGGCGCCTCAGCGCGAAGGACGGCGGAAAATACATGAAGGTCATTCTCACCCCATGAGGCTCCGCCCGATCGTTCTCATTCTCCTGCACGTTCTCCCGCGCCGAGTGCGGAACGGACTCTGATGTGAGTCCGCGAACGAGAATGAGTAAGAGAACGATTCCCGACTTTAGGCCTTAGACATTAGTCCTTCTATCCATCCCCCATGAGCGCCCCGGCCATTTTTGATCTCACCGGCAAGATTGTCCTGGTCACCGGCGCGAGCCGCGGCCTCGGCCGGCATTTCGCGCTCGCGCTCGCGCGGGCGGGCGCCGACGTCGCGGTCACGAGCCGCACCGTCGCGTCGCTCGACGGCACCGTCGGCCAGATCACGGCGCTCGGCCGCCGGGTGCTGCCGGTCGCGCTCGATGTGCGCGACCACGCGAGCATCCAGGCCGCCGTCGCCGCGGTCCACGCCCACTTCGGCCGCATCGACATCCTCGTCAACAACGCCGGCTGCAACATCCGCAAGCCCGCGCTCGAGGTTGCCTGGGAGGACTGGAACACGATTCTCGACACCAACCTCCGCGGCGTCTTCTTCGTCGCCCAGGCGGTCGCCCGCCACATGCTCGCGGCCGGTCGCGGACGCATTGTCAACATCGGTTCCGTCACCTGCGTCGCCGGGTACGCCGGTCTCGGCCCTTACGGCGCGAGCCGCGGCGGGGTCAAGCAGCTCACCATGAGCCTGGCCGCCGACTGGGGGCCGTCTGGCGTGACGGTGAACTGCCTCGCGCCCGGCTGGTTCAAGACCGCGCAGAATGCGGTGCTCTACGAGAACGCCGATTGGGTGAAATATCTCAGCGACAAGATTCCGCTGCGCCGGCCCGGCGCGCTCGACGACCTCACGGGTGCGCTGGTCTTCCTGGCCAGCGACGCCTCCGCCTACGTCACCGGCCAGACCCTGCTGGTCGACGGCGGCATCACGGTCAACGACACCCGCGCGCTCGCCGCCAGCCCGCCGACCGCGCCGCCGCCGCCGGGCTGACTCCCCTTTTTTCCGGCCGCCCGCCCCGCGGCCTTTCCGTCCCAATTCCCCGCCGGCTTTCCACCCCATGCCCCCGTCCGCCGACCCCACCGCCCCCGCTTCGCGCCTCACCCATTTCCGCTGGGCGATCTGCGGCCTGCTCTTTTCAGCGATCACGATCAACTACGTGGATCGTGCGGTCTTCGGCCAGCTCGCGCCCAAGCTCCAGGAACAGTTCCACTGGACCAATGCGGACATCGCGGACATCGCGCGCTGGTTTGAGATCGCCTACGCCATCGGGCTCGCGTTTGCCGGCCGGATCCTCGACCGCGTCGGCACCCGGATCGGGCTGGGGCTATCCCTGGTCAGCTGGTGCCTGATCTCGATGTTGCACGCGGGCATGAGCACCGTGCTCGGCTTCAAGCTGGTCCGGTTCGTCCTCGGGATCGCCGAGTCCGGCGCCTTTCCCGGCGTGACCAAGGCCACGGCCGAGTGGTTTCCGCGCCGGGAGCGCGCCCTCGTCGCGGGCATCTTCAACGCGGGGAGCAACGTCGGCTCGATGATTGTGCCGCTGGTCGCGCCGTGGCTGTTCCTGGCCTACGGCTGGCAGTGGGCTTTTGCCGCGCTCGGCGGGGTGGGGCTCGTCTGGCTCGTCTTCTGGTTGGCGCTCTACCGGCTGCCGGCGGAGCACCCGCGGGTCTCACCCGCCGAGCTGGCGGTGATCGAGTGCGATCCGCCTGACACCATCACGGAGCTCATGCCGATGGGGCGCATCCTGGCCACGCGGCAGGCCTGGGCGTTCATCATGGGAAAATTTTTCACCGACATGGTTTTCCGCTGGAACATCAACCTGCTGCCGCTGTTCTTCAGCCAGCATTTCGGGCTCAACATCAAGGAGGTGGGCCCGCCGTTCTTCACCATCTACCTGATGGCGGCCTGCGGCAGCATTGGCGGCGGCTGGCTCTCGTCGTCGTTCCTCCGGCGCGGCTGGTCCCTCAACCGCGCCCGCAAGACCACGATGCTGCTGAGCGTGCTCTGCGTGCTGCCCGTGATGCTGACCACGCAGATCACCCACCAATGGGTCGGGGTCCTGGTCTTCGGCTTGATGATGGCTTCGCATCAGAGCTGGTCGTCCAATCTCTACACCAGCATCTCGGACCTGTTTCCCAAACACGCGGTCGGCGCGGTGGCGGGGATCGGCGGCACCGCCGGGTCGATCGGGGCGATCCTACTGCTTGCGCTGACCAGCAATCTGTTCAACGCCCAGGCCCCCGGGGCCGGCACCGACCACGTTTACACCGTGATCTTTGTCATCGCCGGCTTTGCGTATCTCGCGGCGCTGCTCTGCTTCCATCTTCTGGTGCCACGGATGGAGCCCGTACGGGCCGGCTGAGCGTGGGGCCGGTGGCCTTCACCCCGTCCGGTCTCGTCGGCGTTCCGACGTCCTTTTCCCCATCGCATCCATGCAACACCCCTTCCGCTCCCTCTTCGTCCTCGTGCTGGCGGCGGCGGCCGGGCTTGGCGCTGCCCGGGCCCAGCAAGTCACCGGCGTGCCGGAAAGACAGCCCGATGGCCTCATCCTGCCTCTGAACGGCGGCTTCCTCCGGCTGGAGGTGCGCGGCGAAAACATCATCCGCGTCGCCTACGCCCGGGACCGGGCCTTCTTCACCCACCCGAGCATCGCGGTCCTGCCGGCGGCCGGGCCAAAAGTGCCGTGGGATTTTACCACCAGTTCCGCTTCCACGACCCTGACGACGGCGACCTTGCGCGCCCGGGTGGATCACGCTTCCGGAGCCGTCACCTTCCTCGATGACCGCAACCAGCCCATCCTGGCGGAGCAGGCCGGCGGTCGCACCCTTGAGCCGGCGGAGGTCATGGGCGAGCCGACGTTTCACGTCCGCCAGCAGTGGCTCGGCCACGAGGGCGAGTCACTCTACGGTCTCGGCCAGCTGCAGCTCGGCGTCATCGATCTCAAGGGCTACGACCTCGACCTCTGGCAGCGCAACACCAACGTCGTCGTCCCGTTCCTCGTCTCCAGCCGCGGCTACGGGGTGCTGTGGGACAACCCGTCCTTCACCCGCTTTGGCGACCTCCGGCCGTTTGCGGCGATCCCGCCCGACGCGCTCCGCGACGCCGCCGGCCGGCCCGGCGGGGTCACCACCGGAAACGTCACGGCGGACGGCGGGCTGGCCGCGCCCGCCGTATCCCCGACGATCGGTTTTGCCGGTCCCGATGGTGGCGGTGGCAGCGTGAGCACCTATGGCGTCCATCCGCCGACCCGCACGGAGGGCGCGGTCGTCGCGCCGGTCTCGGGCGACTACCAGTTCCAGGCATATTCCAACGGCGGCCTCAAGGTGTGGCTCGACGGGCGGCTCGTTATGGACCACTGGCGGCAGGACTGGCTGCCGGAGAACGACCAGATCAAGGTCCGGCTCGAGGCGGGGAAAAGCTACGCCCTGAAGATCGAGACGGATGGCGAGCGCTCCAATGTCCTGCGCTTCCTCTGGAAAACGCCCCTGCCCGCCGCCGGGGACGTCCCCACGGCCCTGTGGTCCAACGTCGGCGATGGCATCGACTACTGCTTCGTCCAAGGGCCGGCGCTGGACCGCGTCATTGCGGGTTTTCGTGCGCTCACCGGCCGGGCGACGATGCTGCCGCAGTGGGCTTTTGGGCTCTGGCAGTCGCGCGACCATTACCAGAACCAGGCGCAATTGCTCGAGGCGCTCGCGGGTTTTCGCCAGCGCGGCATCCCGTTGGACAACATCGTCCAGGACTGGCAGTATTGGACCACCGAGCCGGTCAACGACTGGGGTTCGCACCGGTTTGACCCGCGAAAATTTCCCGATCCCGACGGCATGATCCGGGCCGTCCACGATGCCCACGCCCACCTCATGATCTCAGTCTGGGGCAAGTTCTACGAGGGCACGGCCAACTTCGACGCGCTGAACCGCGCCGGCTACCTCTTCCAGCCCACGCTCCGGGAAAATCTTCTCCGCGACAACCGCCGCTACGCCTATTTCGACCCGTTTCAGGACGGCGCGCGCCGGATGTTTTGGGACCAGATCAACACCGCCCTGTTCCGCAAGGGCGTCGATGCCTGGTGGATGGACGCCACCGAACCCGAGATCGTCTCGCCCCCGGGCCAGGCCACCTATGCCGCGCACATGACCCCGACCGGCCTGGGCTCCGGCGCGCGGATGCAGAACGGTTACGCCCTCCTGACCGCCCGCGGGGTCTATGAGGGCCAGCGGTCGGTCGCGCCCGACCAGCGCGTGTTCATCCTCACCCGTTCGGGCTTTGCCGGGGAGCAGCGCTACGGCGCGCTCACGTGGTCGGGCGATGTCACCTCGACCTGGACGGCGCTGCGGAAACAGATCCCGGCGGGGCTGGGGTTTTCCCTGTCCGGGATGCCGTATTGGACGACGGATACCGGCGGCTACCTCATGCAGACGAAGTTTGCCACCCGCCCGACCGCCGAAAATGCCGCCGACTGGCTCGAGCTCAACGACCGCTGGTTCCAGTTCAGCACGTTCTGCCCGATCCTGCGGGTCCACGGCCAGCAGCAGCTGCGGGAGATGTACAACCTCGGCGACGAGACGAGCGCCATCTACCGGTCCGAGCTCAAGTTCGACCGGCTGCGCTATGCGCTTTTCCCTTATCTGTACTCGCTCGCCGGGGCGGTGACGCAGGACGGCGGCACCATCATGCGGGCGCTCGTGATGGATTTTCCGGCGGACCCCGCCGCCCGCGACCTCGTCGATGAATACATGTTCGGCCCGGCCTTTCTCGTCGCACCCGTGACGACCTATCAGGCGCGCCACCGCCCGGTTTACCTGCCCGCCGGCAGCCGGTGGTATGATTTCTGGACAGGCGTCCCTACCGAGGGCGGCCGGACCGTTGATGCCCCTGCACCATTTGATTCCCTGCCGGTCTACGTCCGCGCCGGCACCATCCTTCCAATCGGCCCAGCGGTCCAATACATCGGCGAAAAGCCCGCTGACCCGCTGACACTCTTCATCTATGCCGGGGCTGACGGCCGGTTCACCCTCTACGAGGACGATGGTCTGACCTATGGCTATGAACAGAGCGCGTTTGCCCGCATCCCGCTCACTTGGGACGACACCACCCGGACGCTGACGATCGGCCGGCGGGAAGGTTCCTTCCCGGGCGTGCTGGCCGCGCGCACGTTTAACGTCGTGCTGGTGGCCCCCGGCCAGCCGGCGGGCTATTCGCCCAGCCCGGCGGCGGCCGTGGCGATCCGCTACGACGGCATTCCGGTGGCGACACGGCTGGCCCCCTGACCCGCCCGGCCGGACCCGGCAAAATGGGATTGCCTTTCCGGCGACCATTCTCAGGTTCAGCGCCTTTCCGCTGCCCCCGCCACCCCCGATTGCCGGCGTCTTTTTTTCCCGTTTTTCCCGTCATGCCCGTCCCTGCCCAACGTGCGTTGCCGCGTGCCGCCCTGGCGCTGACCGCCGGACTGCTGTCCCCCGGTGTCGGACGGACGGCGCCAGCCGCCCCGGCGGCGATGGCGGCCTTCCACCAAAACGTCGAGCCACTGCTGGTGCAGTATTGCTACGACTGCCATGCCGACGGCGAGAGCAAGGGCAACGTGGCCTTCGACGACCTTGGTTCCGACCAGGACCTCCTGGCCAACACCAAGCTCTGGTCGGCGGCGCTGAAGAACGTGCGGGCCGGCCTGATGCCGGCCGACGGACCGAAGCCCACCGCCGCCGAAATCGACCGGCTGGCGCAGTGGATCAAGCAGGACGCCTTCGGCCTCGACCCGGCGAATCCCGATCCCGGCCGTGTCACGGTGCGCCGCCTGAACCGCGCCGAATACACCAACACCGTTCGCGACCTGATGGGCGTCGAGTTCAGCGCGGAGTCCACCTTTCCCCCTGACGACACGGGCCGCGGCTTCGACAACAACGCCGATGTGCTCTCGATTTCGCCGCTCCTGCTGGAGAAATACCTGCAGGCCGCCGACACCATCGTGAAGAAGGCGGTGCCCGTCGTTTCAGCGGTGGTCCTGACCCGCGTCTCTCCCGGCCAGGATTTCCGGCTGACCGACGGCGAGGGTGACGGCCGGGTGCTGGATGTGTTCAAGGCGGCGACCACGGCCCGCACGTTCGCCATCACGCAGGACGAGACCTACCGGCTGGTGATCGACCTCCAGGTCAACGGCTCGTTCGATTTCTCCCCCGGCCACGCCCGGTTGATCGGCCGCCTTGACGGGCGGCAGCTGTTCACGGCGGACGTCCGCTGGGGTGAGCGTCAGCCGCTGCACTACGAGTACACGGAGCATTGGACCGCCGGCGAACACGAGGTGACCTTTGAGCTCCAGCCCCTTGATCCGGTGGCCCAGCCCGTGGCGTCCGCTCCGCCGCCCCGGCCGGCCGAACCCGCCAAGCCGGCACCCAGCGATGCCCCGTCCGCTTCGGTTGCGGTGGCCGCCGGGGCACCCCCGCCGGCCGCCGGCGCGCGGCGGGGACAGGGTCCGCCCCGTCCTGCGCCGACCCTGACGGTGCGCGTCGATTCGGTGCGGCTCGACGGTCCGCTACCGGAGCGCTACTGGGTGCCCCCGGCCAACCATGCGCGGTTCTTTCCCAAGGGGGCGGCGCCCGCCGAGCCGGCCGCGCGCCTCGCCTATGCGCGCGAGGTGCTGGGCGCGTTTGCCACCCGGGCGTTTCGCCGCCCGGTCGAGGATGCCAAGATCGACCAGCTCGCCGCCCTCGCGCGCGCCACCTACGACCAGCCCGGCAAAACCTTCGAGCAGGGGGTCGCCCGCGCGATGCTCGCGGTGCTCGCGTCGCCCCGCTTCCTGTTCCGGATCGAGCAGACCGAGCCCGTTCCGCCCGGCGCTACGGCCGCGCCGCTCGACGAATATGCACTCGCCTCGCGGCTCTCGTATTTTCTCTGGTCCTCGATGCCGGACCGGACGCTGTTTGATCTCGCGGCCGCCGGGCGGCTGCGCCGCGAGCTACCGGCCCAGGTGGACCGGATGCTGAAGGACAACCGTTCGCAGAACCTGGTGAAAAACTTCGTCGGCCAGTGGCTCCAGGCGCGGGACATCGAGTCCGTGCCGATCAACGGCCGGGCGGTGCTCGGTATCACCCGCGGCCCGAACAACGCCGCGTCGGCCTCCGATTTCAGCGCCACGATCCGCAAGGCCATGCACCGCGAGACCGAGCTGTATTTCGAGCATGTCATGCGCGAGGACTGCAGCGTGCTCGAGTTCATCGACAGCGATTACACCTACCTGAACGACGTGTTGGCCACGCACTACGGGATCCCCGACGTCACGGGCTCCAACCTCCGCCTGGTCACGCTGCCGCCGGACAGCCCCCGCGGCGGCCTGCTGACCCAGGGCACCGTGCTCGCCGTCACCTCGAACCCCACCCGCACGTCGCCGGTGAAGCGCGGCCTCTTCATCCTCGACAACTTCCTCGGCACCCCGCCGCCCCCGGCGCCGCCGAACATACCTCCGCTCGAGGATGCCAAGAAGAACTTCGCCGACCACGACCCGTCGCTGCGCGAAATGCTCGCGGTCCACCGCGCCAACCCCCTCTGTGCCTCCTGCCACGGGCGGATGGACCCGCTCGGGCTCGCGCTGGAAAACTTCAACGCGATGGGCCAGTGGCGCACCGAGGATGCCAAGCAGCCGATCATCCCGGCCGGCCAGCTCATTACCGGCGAAAAGTTCGCCGACCTGCGCGAGCTGAAGCACATCCTCACGCACGAGCGGCGCGATGACTTCTACCGCTGCCTCACCGAAAAGCTGCTCACCTACGCCCTCGGCCGCGGTCTCGAATATTACGACGTCGAAACCGTGGACCAGATCGTCGCGCAACTGGTGCAGACCGACGGGAAATTCTCCTCCTTGCTGAACGGCGTGATCAATTCCGCGCCGTTTCAGCGGCAGCGCAATGAAAGCGACCCGGCCGCGCCCGGCCTGAAAACCGCCGCCACGCCTTGAAAACCGTCCCGCTCCGATTCATTTTCGTCCCGTCCCAACCCCGGCTTCCGCCCTCCCTATGAAAACCCCCGCCGCCGCCCAGCCCCGCCCATTTTCCCTCAGCCGCCGCCATTTTCTGCGGGGCGTCGGCGCCTGTGTTGCGCTGCCGTTCTTCGAGGCCGGGCTGCCGTCGCTCCTCCGTGCGGCCGCCGCCACGCCCGGCGTCCCCCTCGGCGCCACTCCGGGCGGCCTGCCGGTCCGGATGGCTTTCGTCACCCTGCCCAACGGCATGCATCAGGGCAACTGGTGGCCGGTGGCCGACGCTCCTGAGTTCACGCTCGGCCAGACGATGGCGCCGCTGACCGCCCTGAAATCCTCCCTGCAGGTCGTCGGCGGCCTCAACCACGAGAACGCCACCGCCGGCAACGACGGCGGCGGCGATCACGCCCGCGCCAATGCCACTTTCCTCACCGGTGCGCGCGCCCGCAAGACCGACAGCGCCGACATCCACCTCGGCGTCTCCATTGACCAGGCCGTGGCCCAGCGGGTCGGCCACCTTACGCGGTTCTCGTCGCTCGAGTTGTCCTGCGAGACCGAGCGCCGCTCGGGCGCCTGCGACACCGGCTACTCCTGCGCCTACCAGTACAACGTCTCCTGGCAGTCCGCCACGACCCCGATGGCCTACGAGTCCAACCCGCGCCTGGTCTTCGAACGGCTCTTCGGCGCCGGCTCGCCCGCCGAACGCCAGCAGAATTTCGCCCAGCTCCAGGCCGCGCAGCAGTCCGTCCTCGACGTCGTGATGGACGACGCGCGCTCCCTCGGGCGGCAGCTCGGCCGCCGTGACCAGCAGAAGCTCGACGAGTATCTCACCAGCGTGCGCGACCTCGAGCGCCGGATCCAGCACATGGAGAGCTTCGGCCCGCTGCCCGATCCCCAGATCGACGCCCCCGCCGGCGTCCCGGCGGACTACGGCGAGCACATGGACCTGATGTTCGACCTGCTGACGCTCGCGTTCCAGACCGACTCGACCCGCATCGCCACCCTGATTCTTGCGGCCGACGGCACCAACCGCGCCTTTCCACAGATCGGCGTGCCGGAGGGCCACCATTTCTGCTCGCACCACCAGGGCAAGCAGGAGCTGATCGACAAAGTCGCGCTGATCGACCGCTACTACATGGAGCATTTCGCGCGCTTCCTCACCAAGCTGCAGCAGACGAAGGATGCGGACGGCCGCTCGATCCTCGACAATTCGATGATTGTGTATGGCTGCGGCAACGCCGACGGCAACCGCCACACCCACGAGAACCTGCCCATCCTGCTCGCCGGCGGCGGCGGCGGGTCGCTCAATCCCGGCCGCTACACCAAGATGGGCGGCCAGCCCGCGACGAATCTCTTCCTGAGCATGGCCGACCGCATGGGCGCGACCGACCTCGAGCGCCTCGGCGACTCCACCGGCCGCCTCGCCGGGATCTGACGGTTGAGGCTCGTAGAGGCCGCCGCACTCTGGGGCGGGCGGTGCGTTCGACGCGCCTGGCGTCCCGCTCCAGGCTAGACGGCCGGAGCCGTTTGTTCCAATTTGGAAACCAATCAGCCATGAGCTCAAAGAAATACAAGACCCCACCGGTATTGTTCAACAAGACCCAGGAGATTATTCGGCAAATCGAGCGCCAAATCGATGGCCGGTTCATTGCGTATTGGAATTCCACCAATGGCTCGGTCTGTCAGAACGACGTCCAGGCGCTGGATCAGCTGCTGCATGCGCAAAGTAAATCGGAAAAGATCTACATCTTCATCAAGTCCGACGGGGGCACCGGCCGTGCGAGTCTCCGGATGGTCCATCTGCTCCGGCAACATTGCGTTCGCCTGCTGGCGCTCATTCCGCTCAATTGCGAATCGGCCGCCACCATGCTGGCCCTGGGCGCGGACGAGATTCACATGGGTCCCCTCGCGTTTCTGACGGCCGTGGACACTTTCATCACCCATGACCTCAGTCCGTTGGACAAGGACAACGACCGCGTGTGAATCGGCACCAATGAACTGGAACGGGTGCTGAAACTCTGGGCCAACGCAGGCAGGTCAACGGCCAGCAATCCGTATGAAACCGTCTACAAGTATATCCATCCGGTGGTCGTCGCAGCCGTGGATCGCGCGGGCTCGCTGTCTCGCATGCTATGTGAAGAGATTCTGCGCTACCATATGGCCGATGCCAAGAAGCGGGCGCGAATCAGCGAGGAGCTTAATTCCAACTATCCCTCGCATGGCTATCCGATCGTCCTGCCGCAGGCCAAAAGGATCGGTCTGAATGCAGTCCCCATCAATCCCACGGTCGATCGCCTGCTGCTCGACCTCAATGAGCAGTACTCGGAAATGGGCCAGCGTTGCCGAACTGACCTCGATGAGCATAATTTGGTTCTTCCGGTTTTTGTGTGGGTAAGGCTGGGTAAAACCGGCATAGGGAGGGGATGAGCGAGATCCATGATCCAAACATCGAAAGCCATTATGCCGGGCTGTTGGGCATCGCTGCTCCGTGGGAGGTCAGCGAGGTGA
>CAIQQB010000096.1 GCA_903873805.1 uncultured Opitutia bacterium
CGCAATGATGGCCATCGCGACATCATATCCGACCTTCTACTCGCCGCCTAGGAGGACGCCGCCCGGACGTTTACCCAGCACATGACCCGGCTGCACCACAAAGGACAGCTCGCGCACCGCGGTGAAGCTGCCGTAGCGCTTGGCCAGGGACTGAACTTCGATCATGCGAGCCACGCTGGCGGCGCCGACTCCGGCCGGCAAGCGGGAATGGGATCCAAAGCAATGCCCTTGTCTCGCAAGGCAAGGTCGACCTCATGCCATTGCAAAAGGGCCAGAGTACTGCCAACCACCAATTCCCTAGGTTTGACTAGGTTTGACTAGGTTTGACTAGGTCGGACCAACCGCGACTGAGTTGGGCTAAACCAGCTGACCGGAGCTGCCCGCAGCACGAGTCCGCCGGCGGCGGATGAAGGCAACGCCGAGCGCGGCTGCGCCACAGCAGGCTGCGACCACCGAAGGCTCGGGGATGTTTGAGATCACATCCAGCATCCCGGTGGTGTAGAGACTGCTGCTGTCCCAGAGCAAACCGGCACCCAGAACCGCCCCTGAATAATCAATCGAAGAGAACGATCCAACCAACGTGCCCGAGCCACCGGCTACATCGTTAATCCGGAAAATCTGGAAATCGTTTCCCGCAACCGGACTGAATCCGTTGATCAGCTTGAGTGTCAGCGTTCCGTTGAGCTTCAGGCTGCTGCCGGCCTTGAGATTGAACGCGTCATAGCCGCCGCTGACTCCGCGGCCGGTGCCGCCGATCTGCATGGTGGTGATCACGCCGCTGCTGTTCAACGTCGTGATGCCATGAATCGTCGTGAGTCCGGTTGTGCTGCTGCTGGGCGAGGGAGAGTAAGTGTTGATGATCGTAACATTGCCGTAGATGTCGGCCGGGCCGCTGACGTTCGACTGTACCTGGAGCGATTGGGCGGCACCCGACGGACCTTGAATCGTCGTGTCGGTGTAAGTCGGGTCGAGATTGGCGTCCGTCCCCGTCTGGAGGGGCGTTGAATTCAGGAGGGAATAGGCTCCAAGAATGGTCACATTGCCGAGGGCCTGCAGGGTGCCACCAGGGGCCACGGTCACATTGGCCGAAGCCGTGAGCTGGGAACCGCTCGCCAAGGTCAGGTTGCCGACGCTGGAGGCGGCGCCAGACCCGCCGCTCAAGGTCAGCCCGGTGCCCGTGGCATTGACAGTGCCACTGAAGTTGAGAGGGAAATTGATCGTCGTGGCCGTGGCTCCGGAAATGAGGATATTACCGCCGGTACCCGAAATGTGGTAGGCCTGAGTACCAGCCAAGCCGAACTGCAACGTCCCGCCATTGACGGTGACATTGCCGCCGGTCGCGCCGAGCGCACCGGTCGTGGCCTTGTTGACAAACAGCAGCCCGGAATTGAGGGTGGTCCCACCGCTGAAGGAATTGGCGGCCGACAGCGTCAGCGTGCCGGTGCCGTTCTTGGTCAGCGAGCCCGTAGTGGTTCCGATGATACCGGTGACGCTGATATTGCCCGCGCCGCCGAGGGTCAGGCTCTGGGTGGCGCCATTGATGGCACCAGAAAAGGTCAGAGTACCCGCATCCGCATCAACCAGGGTGGATCCACCACTCAGCGTGGTGGTGTTGGACAGGATGTTCAGGCCGCTCACGCTATCGAGGGCACCAACGCCACCCGAGCCGGTGCCATTGAGGGTTAGTGCCTCCGCGAGCGTGAAACCACCCTGCACTTGGAGGGTCGCACCGCTGGAAACGGTCGTGGAATTTGCGGTGGTACCCAGCGCGCCACTGTTGGTGATGACCAGGTTGCCCCCGGTGATGAAAGTACCGCCGGTGTAGGTGTCCGCCATTGAGAGCGTCGCCGTGCCGGTGCCGCTTTTCGTCAGATTGCCGGTGCCGGCCAGCACTGTATTCAGATTTCCACTCAGCAACGTGGTGGCATTAGCCGTGATGTTCATGCCGCTGGAAAAACTGATGGTGCCGGAAGCCAGCGTGAAAGTGCCGATAGTCACTGAAGCGGCATTGGTGATCGTCGTGCTGCCAGCCGTCACCGTCACAAGGGAGCTGATCGTCGGTGCCCCGGTCGGACTCCAAACACTGGTGGACCAGGTCGTGCCTGACACCCAAGTGGATGCGGAAGCACCCGCCGCGGTCAACAGCAGCAGGCTCAGCAACGGCCAAAAGCCTTTGGGGTAGATTCTCATTTCCGGCAGTTACTGACCCATTCCGGGCGACGGAACAAGCCCATAATCCACAAGTTTATCACCAGCCGGGGTTCGGCGCACCGCGGACCGCATCCGCGCCGGCTGACAAACTGGCGAAAAGGTGACATGGTTGGAACTGTCCGTGCATCGTCAATCCGGATGCAGTCACGCCACGGATTTCGTCCGGGAGCGCCGACGAACGACTGCGAGTCCGAGTGCCATCCCGCCGAAAATCACCGCCACCAGAGATGGTTCGGGAACGGAAGACAGGACATCCAAGATGCCCGAGGAATAGAGATTGCTGGTATCCCACTGCAGACCGGCACCGAGCGCGGCATTGGAGAAATCGAACGCGCTGAAGGATCCGACCAACGAGCCCGAGCCACCCGCCACGTCGACTTTCCGGAAAAGCTGGAAGGTGTCACCCACGACCGGGGCGTAACCATTGATAAGTTTGATGGTCAGGGTGCCATTCAAGTTGAACACCCCGCCGTTCTTGAGGTTGATGGCATCATACCCACCGCTGACTCCGCGACTCGTGCCACCAATCTGCATGGTCATCAGGGTGCCGCTGCTATTCAATGTCGTGGTGCCGTAGATATTCGTCAAACCGGCCGTGGTGGAACTGGGCGAAGGGGCAAAGGCGTTGATGATCGCGATATTGCCACGCATATCGGATGCCCCGTTAAGGCTGGACTGGAATTGCAGCGATTGGCCGGCGCCCGACGGACCCTGAATAATGGTGCTTTGATCGACGGGGTCACCGAGACTGTCCACCCCGAGCTTGTTGGCTACGGCATTGAGCAGAGCATAGGCCCCGCTGACCGTGGCATTGCCCAAGGCCTGCAGGGTGCTGCCGGCCGCGACCGTGACATTTGCGGAGGGAGTGATCTGGGAACCGTTGGCCATGGTGACATTGCCAATGGTGGAGGCGACCCCGGCCCCGCCGCTCAAGGTGAGATTGAACGCCCCGGGAATGCTGATGTTGCCGCTGTAGTTCAGCGGAAAGGCGATACTCAGTGCACTGTTGACGATGATGTTGCCGGTATTGCCGGTAATGTAATAACCTTGGCTTCCACCCATTTGCAAAGTTCCGCCATTGATGGTAACGTTGCTGCCGGAAGCGCCCATCCCATTGGCATGCGACACAAAAAGGATGCCCGAGTTGAGCGTCGTGCCGCCGGAATACGTGTTGCCAGCCGACAGAGTCAGGGTCCCGGCATCATTTTTTATCAATGAACCGGTGGTCGTACCAATCACTCCCGCCACACTTACTCCGCCCAATCCTCCCACTGTCAGATTTTGCCCCGCCCCATTGACCGGGCCAGTGAGGGTAACATTGCCGCCGGCATCGGCGGTAAAGAGTGACGATCCGCCACTCAACGTCACGGTGCCGGACAACGTGTTGGTGCCACTGACATTTTCCAGCACGCCATTGCTGGCGGAACCGGTGCCGTTCAGAGTCAGGGGCTCGGCGGAGGTGATGCCACCCTGGATCTGAAGCGTGGCTCCGCTCAGCACCGTGGTCGCATTGGCAGTGGTGCCCAAGGCCGTGTTGCTCTGGATGGACAGGTTGCCCTGGGAAATCGTGGTCGTGCCGGTATACGTGTTGTTGCCGCCCAAGACGAGCGTACCCAAGCCCTGCTTGTTGATTGCGAAGTTGCCAGTGATCACACCGGTTTCTGCGAGGGTGCCGGCACTGATCGTAAGCGTCCGGTTGGCCGACAGGGTGGCATTGCCCGCCATGGTCAGGGCATTCGAGCCCGCGAAGCTGAAGTTTCCACCCCAAATCTGCTTGTTGCTGACCGTGACCGGAGTCGAGGCATCGAGCGTGCCGCCCGTAATCGAAAGGTTGCCTGAACCCAAGGCCGTCGCGTTGCCAAGTGACAATGTCCCCCCAACCAGCGAGGTGTTGCCCGTGTACGTGTTGGCCCCGGCGAGCACCAAGGTACCGTTGCCTTGCTCGGTGAGTCCGAAAGCGCCGCTGATACTGTTGCCCAACGATCCAACGGTCAGGATGCCGGCGCTGACGGTGACGGTATCATTGGCCGTCAAGGCCACCGGTCCGCTCAAGGTGAGCGCATGGGAGCCATTGAAGGTGAAACTGCTGCTCCAGGTTTCAGCATTACCCACGGTGAGGTTGCTCGTGGCATCCAAGGTGGGTGCGGGTGAGGTCGTCGCATTAATGGTGAGACTGCCGGTGCCCAGCGACAAGGCATTGCCCAACACCAGCGTGCCGGCATTGAGGATGGTGCCGCCGGTGTACGTATTCGCGCGGGAGAGGGTCGCGGAGGTCGTCGAGTTCTTGGTCAGCGCCACATTGCCCGCCAGAGTCACATTGGCCGTCCCACCCTGCAGCAGGTAATAGCCCGAGGCCGTGATATTCGTGGTGCTGCTGAAGCTGATCGTCCCACCTGTGAGCGTCAGACCGGTGATCGTGACATTGGAGGAATTCGTGACCGTAGTGGCGGACTGTGTGATGGTCACGTTTGAGGTGGCGCCCGGCACGCCGCCCGACCAGTTCAGCGCCTGCCCCCATGCGCCCGCACCCGTGAGAGTCCACGTACTAGTTGCAGAATGCGCGACCGTCGCGAGCAGCAGCGAACCCAAGATCAGGACTATGGACTTAAGGGGGTTTCTCATGTCTGGCTGACTAACTGATGTTATTTTTGCCTGCGCACAAGCCAATTATCTGCACCTGCAACCCTAGAGCGTGCGAGTTAAACCCAACGGTACCCTCCTTGGCTTCATTCGGCAAACCGAATCAATCCAAAAGAGGACACTGGAGGGATGGTCAAACCGTCGATTGAGATGTGGGTGACAGAGGTTCGGCGCCCAGCGGCAAGGCCTGCGATCGAACCGGGCTGAAGGTAAATGTCTTTCTGTCTGAGCAGGGAGGTGCTTCAAACCGTCTTGTTGGTTGCAACCGCGCGGGCCCGGCGGCGGCGAACGACCACCGCCACACCCAAGGCGAGCGCACCGGCCAGAGCGGCCAGTTCGGAGGGCTCGGGAACCGCAATGATGACACTGGCGATACCCGTGGTGTACAGGGTGCTGAAGTCCCAGGTCAAGCCCGAGGCCAGCGGAGCGGCGGAGGTGTCGATGCTGGCGAACGTCCCGACGAACGAACCGTTGGTTCCGGCTGAGACCTTGAAGAACGTGAAGCTCTTGCCCGCGGCGGGCGAATAGCCGTTCTGTGCAACAAGGGTGAAGATCGCATTGGTGAAATTGATCACACCATTGGTCCCGATATTGTAGGCATCGTAGCCAACACCGCGACCGGCGGTGCTGTAGAGATTCAGCGTAAAGGTCGCGCCGGAGCCAAAGCTCAGGGTACCGTTGGTCTGGTTGATCAAGGCATCCAAGTTGGTGCCGGGATTGTAACCGTTAAGGATGCGGACGTTGCCCTGAATGTCACCACCACCGGTCACCGGACCGGCGAACGACAGCTTGGCCGCACCCGACGGACCGACGATCGTGGCCACGTTGTAGATCGGATCACCGTTGTCCGGATCGTTATTCGTGTAATTGCCCGTGAAGACCGAGGGATTGTTGAAGGGACCGTACACCGTGGCATTGCCGGTGGCCGTGATGGAGCCGAAGACCTGCAGGTTCACCCCGTAGACGGAGGTGAGACTGCCACCCTCGCCCATCGTGACGCTGTTCACCGTGCTCAGGCCGCTGGCGCCACCGGAAGGCTGGGAGTCAATTGTCACCGCATGGGTGCCGGTGTCGATGGTACCACCGAAGTTGACGCCGGTGGTGGCAAAGCTGCCGATTTCCAAGTCACCGCCGGTGGCCTGGATGGTGCCGCCCGTGCCCGTGAAGACATTGTTCAGGATGGCCCCGGCGCCGCCGGCCTGGATCTTGCCACCGGTCATGACGACGGTGCTTTCACCCGCACCGAGTGAGCCGGAACCCGTGACCGCCACGATGCCACTCGTCACGACCGTGTTGCCAGTGTAGGTGTTGGTGCCGGTAACCGTCAGATTGCCCGTGCCGAGCTTCGTCAGCCCGCCGGTGCCGCTGATGATGTCATCCACGCTGACATCGTCGCTGTGGTTGTAAACCAGCGTGCCGTTGTCGTTGATGCCACCCGTGCCGAGTTGACCGGCCGTCGTGCCGTTGCCGACGATCAGACTGCCTGCCGCGATGTTTGTGCCACCCGTGTAGGTGTTGGCTCCGAGCAGAGTCACATTGGCGTTGCTGAGGTGGGAGAGTGCGCCCGCACCGCTGATGGCGGCGGTCACGCTGATGTCATCGCTGCGATAATACGCCAGCGTGCCGTTGTTGTTGACATCGCCGGAGCCCAAGGTGCCGACCGTGCCATTATTGCCGACCTGCAGCGTGCCGGCGGCGATGTTGGTCCCACCGGTGTAAGTGTTCGTGCCAGTCACGATCGTCGTGCCCGCACCCACCTGATTGAGGGTACCGTTGCCGCTGACCGCATTGGCCAGGGTGACGGTGTCACTGCGATTTACGGCCAAGGCCGCGTTGACGATGATTCCGGCCGCGCCGACGCTACCAGTGGCATTGCCGTCGCCCACCTGCAAGGTGCCGCCATTGATGACGGTGTTGCCGGTGTAGCTGTTGACACCCGTGAGGGTTAGCGTGCCGTTGCCATTCTTCGTCAGACCGCCATCCGTCGTGTTGCCAAGGGCGGGATCGGTCGTGATATTCTGGGCGATGGTGGCATTGTAACCGCTGGTGTTAATGATCGCGCCGCCCGCCTGGACATTGGCCGCCGTCAGCGAATTGGTCATCAGCACCGTGGTATCGGAGAGAGGCTGCAAGGTGCCACCGTTGAAGTTGAAGGTCGCGGTGCCGTTACCCAGATCATGGCCATGGATGACATAGGTGATCAGGGTGCCACCGTTCAGATTGTAGGTCGCGTTGTTAGTTGAATTGGCCGTGTGCCCGCCCATGACCAGCCCACCGGTGTTGGCCGTGTTGGACGAGTTGATCGTGGTGGTGTTCATGGTCAAGTTGACCGTACCGCCATTCTGATTGACGATGCCGTTGCCGTTGACCGAGACATTGCTGCTGCCCTTGCCCAGCCACAGGTCGGAGAGAACGAGGACCGCACTGTCATTGATGTTGACGGTGCCGGTCGCCGAGCCATTGGCCCCACCGTTGTCGGCGACGCCCAGCTCGCGGTTGGAGTAGAAGGTCGAGTTGCCGTTCAAGGTCAGGGTGACATTGTCACCCGCATTGACGCCCAGGGAGTTCCAACCATTCACGCCACCGGTGTAGCTGGCGTTGATCGACGCACCCGAATTCAGCACCACCGTGGTGTTGGAGCCCGAGATATTGAAGCGGCCCGAGGCGACGTTGCTGTCGAGGAACAGCTGGCTGTTGATCACCAGCGTGCTGTTGCTGCCACCGAAGGTGAAGCCGTAGGCGTTGCCGCCGAGAAGCGCTTGGTTGAACGTGACCGTATTGTTGTTGCCGGAAACGATGCGGTTGGCGTTCAGGAGACTGATGACACCGTTGAAGGTGATGTCGCCACCAGCGAGGGTGAAGTCGCCGCCAAAGGTCGGGTTCTGGCTGAAGGCGTAGGCCGAGCCCGTGAGGTTCATGAACGTACCACCACTAAGCGTGACGGTCGTGGGGGTGAGCCCGGCCGCGTTATAGAGGTTTAGCGTGCCGCCCGTCTGGGTGTAGCCCGCCGTGTTGGTCGTTGTGCTGTACAGATTCTGGGTGCCGCCCGAGAGGAACGTGTTGCCCGTGTAGCTGAGGTTGCCCAGCACAGTGACGTTACCACCGGACTGAACGAGGCTGCCGGTGCCCGACAGATTTGGGTTGATGGTGCCGGTGCCGCCGGTGAACGAGATGTTGCCGGTGGTGGTGATCGTGCCCGTGCCGGTAATGTTACCACCGCCGAAGCCCAGCGTGGCAACCGTATCGTTGTAGCTGCCCATGGTCAGGGCGCCGCTCGAGATGGTCACGCTGCCCAGGTCGTTCAGGATGTTGCTGGACCCGAGCACCAGATTGCCACCGCTGATGACGGTGCCGTAGACCAGACCGTTGGCGCTGCTGTTGCCGGAGGCAAAGCTGTTGTTGCCGTTGAGGTAGAGCGTGCCGGCGCTGACCGTCGTGCGGTTGGCGTAGCTGTTGTTGCCCGTCATGGTCACATTGCCGGAGGTGTCCTTCGTGAGGGCGCCCGTGCCAGCGAGATTGACGCTGATGTTGCCACTCTGCATCACATAGTTGGACGAGCTGGACAACGTGCCGGTGCCCGTGACCGTACCGTTGGCCAGGATGAAGGCGCCGATCGTGTCATTGGTGCTGCCGATATTCAGATTACCCGCGTTGACGATCGTCAGCGTGCCATTCGGGATGGCGCCGTTGGCCGTCGTGGTGACGGTGCCGGCGTCAATGCGGAGACCGTTGCTGAACGTGTTGTTGCTACCCGACAGGACCAAGGTGCTGCCGCTGACCGTCACGGTCGTGGTGCTGCCACTGATATTACCCAGCACGGTCAGGGTGCCGTTGCCCGTCAGGAAGATGTTCGACGTCGTCCCGGTATTGCCGGAGATCTTGCCGCCCACCGTCAGGTTGCCCTGATTGACCGTCACGATTGAAGTCTGGTCAACCGTCACATTACCCGCGCCGAGATTCAAGTCATTGCTGCCAAGGAAGCTGACATTGCCTTGCCATTCCTGGGCATTGACGGTGGAAAGGGTTACCGGAGCGCCGCTGGTGTTATCGAGGCTGACGCCGTCGGCGAGCACCAAATTACCCGTGCCAATCGCATGCGCGGCATTGATGTTCAAGGTACCCGAGCTCAGGATGGTGCCACCCGTGTAGGTGTTGTTACCAGAGAGCGTCACGTTGCCGAGACCGTTGAGCGTCAGCGCCCCACCCGCGGCCTGTTCCGAGATATTACCCGAAATGACCAGAGTGTTGATCTGGGACACGGCGATGCTGGTGCCGGCCGTAACCGCATTGGCGCTGAGCACCACCGGAGCGCTGATGGTATCCGTCACATCACCATCCTGCGTGATCGACGCGACTCCAGAGAGATTGTCGAGGGTGAGATTGCTGCCCGTGGTGGCGTTAAAGCTGTAGGTATTGGGGCTGTTGATGACGAGGCTGCCCACGACCTGGGTGCCATTGAGGGTCACGACCGCCGGACCGGTATTGGACGAAGCGAAGATGGCCGGAGCGCCCGCGCCACCGCCCACGGTGCTGCCAAACCAGTTGGCCCCGTTGCCCCAGTTGCCATTGCCCGTCGCGATCCAGTTGTCGATACCCTGCGAGAGCGCAACCTGCAGGAACAGCGAGGTGGTGTTTTCCGTGAAGGTGTAGGTGTAACCGAGCGAGGCGGTGCCGATGTTGGCCGCCAGGGTCCCCAGGTCACCCTGACCCGAGGTATCACCGTTGAAGTTAATCAGCGTGTAGTTGCCCAGCTGGTTGAAGTGCGACGTCGTGTTCTGGTTGTACAGATTGATGATCGTCCCATCCGCGAAGGCAAAGCCGCCGGAGTTCGACACGGTCAACTGGCTATTGGCTGAGCCGTTGCTGGCGAAGTTGAAGTTGATGATCGAACCCGAGGCGAGGGACAGGGATGCCAGGGTGAGGGTGCCAAGCGTGCTGGTTCCAGGAGTGACCCGGCCGCCGCTGGAGACCGTGACCGCACCCGCCACAAAGCCATTGCCGGCGAGGGTGGCGTTGGCGCCAGAAGAGACCGAAACCGCACCCGTGCCGGTGGCGGAGCCCACCAGATTATTGGCATAGAGGACGCCATTGTAAATATTGGTGCCACCGCTGTAGGTGTTGTTGTTGGTCAGCACCCAAGTGCCGGCATCAAGCTTGTTCACCGCCGTGGGGGCAGCGCCATTGTCATTAATGGATGCAGCGAGGGTATTGAGGCCCTTGTTGGTACCACCCAGATTCAGAATCTGCGAGGAGGTACTATTCGCATCGATGGCGATGGCCCCGGTATTGGTGAGGTTCAACGCACCGCTGCCACTGGCGGCCAGTTCGGCAGAACCGCTGGCACCGATCGTGAAGAGACGGTCGCTGTTGGCAGCGGCACCGGTGTATTTCAGGGTGCCGTTGTCGATCACCAGATTGCTGGCAGCATTGGACGAACCGCCCAGCGCGTTCGGCGTGAAGGTGGTCAGGTTCGCTGTCCCCGTCGTTGAGGCGTTAGAGGTCATCGTGATGGTACCATTACCGATGCTACCGATGATCGCACCCAACGGGATATTGGTCCCGGTAATCGCCTGATTCGCCGTCAGCACCGTCGTATTGCTCACGGTGACAATGTTAAGGCCGGCGAACGACAGGGTGGTGTTGCCGTTCTCCGTCGCCGTAGCGGGGAGGGAGAGGGTCAGTACATTGCCGCTGATGGCGGTGATGGTCGAGTTGGCCGCGATGCCGGTGCCACTGACGACCTGGCCAACCGACAGTCCGCTGTTGCTGCTGACCGTCACAGACGTTGACCCGTTGGAGGTGGTCGCATTAGCGATGGCAGGCGCGCTGCCGATCGTCGAACCGGTGATGAGGGTTTGACCGCCATCAGCGATCGAATTGATGCTGAGCGTACCGCTATTGATCAGGACACCACCGGTGAAGGAATTGTTGGCCGTCAGCGTGACCTGCCCGCTGCCAAGGCCCTGAACAGTCAGAGTACCATTTCCCCGGATCGCGCCGGCACTGGTAACGTTGCCGGAAAGGTTGAAGAGGAGGTTGCCATTGTCATTCACGACACCGGTACCGAGCCGGCCGGAGGTAGAGCCATTACCCACCGAGATCGTGCCGCCATTGATGGTGGTCGTGCCGGTGTAGGTGTTGACGTTGCCGAGGATGAAGGTCCCGGTGCCGTTTTTCACCAGGGAGCCCGCACCGCTTAGGATACCATCGTATTCCGAAGTGGCGTTGTTCCCGCCCAAGATGAGGGCGGCGGAAGGAAGACCGATGTTACCCGTACCAGCCAGCGAAGCAATGGTCACCGTGCTGGTACCGTTGAACTGGAGGGCGTTGGCGGTACGGCTATTGTCAATAATGTTAGCATACTGCAGCGCGGTACCGTTGTGGATCGCGAGATTGCCACCGGCAAACTGGCCGGTGAAATCGGCGTTGTTACCCGTGGAGGTATTGTTGCTGCCATCGATGATGATCGTTCCGTTGTAGGAATTGTTGCCGGAATAGACCCGCACAAAGGCGGTCTGACCGGTGGCAAACGTGTTGTCGATCGTGAGGTTGCCACTGCCATTAAGGGCCCCGTTGATTTCGATTTCCTTGGTGGACCAACTGGTGACAAATTCAGCGCCGCCGCCATTGATCGTGATGTTGCCATTCAACCACTGCTGACCGTCATAGACGAAGATGGCCGCGTTGTCCAAAGTGATGTTATTCGGAATATTGTGGTAGACGATGCCACCACCGGAACCACCGAAGCGCAGCACGGCGCCGCCGGAAAGATTGATCGCGCCGGTGCCGAGTGTGGTGTTGCCCTGATTGGACAGGTCATCCGCACCGAAGGCCAGAGTCGCATTATTGACATTGGTGCCACCGACGAAGGTGTTATTGTTGGTTACGATAAACGTGCCACCGATGACAGAACCCACCGTGAGGTTACCCGGGGTGGTGGATCCGATGACATTCAGCGTTCCATTACCCGAGATATTCGTGAGACTGGCGTTCGCCAACGTCAGAGTCCGGCCCGCATCGACCAAGATGGTGCTGTTGGCGGTGCCGAGCACAATGTTGTTTGTCAGCGTGAAGCTGGCATCCGAAATCTGCAGGGTACCGTTGTTGATCGTGAGGGTATTGCTATACGTCGCCGTGCCGAGGCTGGCGTTGTTGTTGATCTGCAGCGTACCGCCGTTGATGGTGGTGCCACCGGTGTACGTGTTGACCCCGGTCAGATTCCAGAGCCCTGTACCCTGCTTGACCAAGGAACCGATGCCGTTGCCGTTGCTCAACACGGCATTCAGCCGGTTGCGGGCGGTGCTGACGCCGTCGAGCGTCACAATGTCATTGCCGCTGTTCAGATACAGCCAACCGGCGGAGCTGTTGAAGTTGATGCCACCCGAACCGGTGGCCAGCAGGGTCACATTGCCGTCACCGCTGACGGTGAAGCCGCGGTCGTTGACCGCATAGGTGGAGCCGGTGTATTCCAGCGTGCCATCGATGATGAGGCTGCCGGTACCCACCACACTGACATTACCCAGCGAGGTCGCCACCGGAGCGAGGGAATTAAGTGTATCGGTGCCGTTACCCGTGACATTGGCAGACACCGTCACGGTGCCAGATGCGATATCGATCCCGACGATGGTGGTGGTATTGCCGGCGAAGTTATTGCCAGTGATGGTTTCACCCAAACCGAGATTGGCGATGTTGGACACATCGGTCAGCTTTCTGCTCGGTGCAACCGTGATCACCTCGCCGGCGCTGCCGTCACCCACGGAACTTTGGTTCAGAGTAATGGTGCCACCCGTGGCATTGATAGAAATGATGCTGGTGTTAGGTGCGATCCCAGCACCCGACACAATTTGCCCCGTGGTCAGACCGGCGACTGACGGCACATTCACCGTATTGTTATCAATCGCAAAATTAGCACTGATGGTTGCACCCAGCCAGCTGGTGTAATTTCCAGTGATCTGGACGTTGTTCAGGTTCGAAGCGCTGAGGGTGCCACCGTTGATGGTGGTGATGCCACTGTAGGTGTTGTTGTCACCCAAGGTCCACTTGCCCTGACCATTCTTGGTCAGCGAAGTCGTACCCGAACCGTTATCGGCAATGACCGGAGCGAACGTGCTGGCGCCGGTGTAGCTGCCGCCGAGAAGCAAGTTATTGATGGTGTTGCTGCCTTCATAGGCCAGCGCACCGGTATTCGTGAAGTTAAGCGCGCCGGTGCCATTATTGGTGATGGTGGCGTTGCCGGTGGTCGCCTCAATCGTGAAGAGACGATCCGTATTGGCCCCCGAGCCCACATAAACCAGATTGGTCCCATCCAAGAGGAGGCTGGAGGAGGCACTGGAAGACGCGCCGATCGCACTGTTGACCCCGCCATTGGCGAGACTCGTCACCGTGAGGGTGGTGTTGTCGATGTCGGTGATGCCGCTGAAGCTGTTGTTGCCGCTGAGCAAGATGGCTCCGCCGCCGTCGAAGCTGACGTTGGCCGTGCTGCTCTGGCTGATATTGCCGGTAAGCGAGAGGCTGGAGCTGGGCTGCACCACGACGCTGAGGTTGCTGCCCACAATGTTGACATCGGCACTCACCGTATGAGTACCCGCCAGCACTTCAACCAAGCTCGCATTACCGCCATTGTCCAAGCTCAGGACGCTGCCGCCAGTCGAATTGATGGTGAAGCTCTTGTAGTTGGTATTGAAGAACAAGCCACCCACGGTCCGGTTGCTGTCGAGGGTCACCGTACCGCTGAGGTCGGTAAACGAATTGTTGCCGAAGGCCACGCGCTTGGTGGCTCCATCGCCAATCGTGGCGTTCGCCCAATTGTTGGCATTACTCCACAGCCCGCTGCTGCTGGTGTTGCCGGTCCAAGCAAGGATATCCGTCGCGAAAGCCACGGTGACCGTCAGATTGCCACTGCCCTGGCTGAAGGCATAGGTGAGAATCGGATTCACATTGCCAACGCTGAGGTTAGTCGGATCACCGGTGTAGGTGCCGTTGAAGGAAATCAGGTTGTAAACCGACGGCGTGGTCAGAATACCCGTGACGTTGTTGTCATCGATCGCGTACAGATTCACCTTGGCGCTGCCGATGTTTAGATTGGTCGCCAGGATCTGATCGTAGGTATTGATGTCGTGAATCTCGTAGTTGAGCACGGCGCTGTTGGACAGCGTGAGGTTGTTGAGCGTCAGCGTCCCCACGAACTGTGAGCCACCCGGATTGATGATACCGTTGGTCTGGGCCGTAACCGGACCGCCAATGCTGCCGGTGCCACCGAGGCTGGCGCCACCCTTGACGGTGACCGGGGTGTTGCCGAGGGCGCCAAGAATATTGAGCGTACCCGCATTAACGTTGGTGGCACCGGTGTAGGAGCTCGAGCCCGTGAGAAACCAAGAACCAGTTCCGTTTTTGTTCACCGTGGTCGCGACGGTGTCGTTACCGTCCGGAATGCCGGCACCCAGCGCACCGTAGCCGGTGTTGGAACCATCCAGCGTGAGGTTGGTGCCAAACGGAATGGCGAGAGTGGCGCCACTTTGGAAATTGACGTTGCCACCGCCCGATACGCTGACGGTCGCGCCCTTGGGGCCAACCGTGAAGCTGCGCTGGGTCGTGCTGTCGTTGCCGGAGAGGGCATTGTAATCCAACGCGCCACCATTGATCACGAGACTGTTGGCGCTGTTGTCGGCGGCACCGAGACCGTTGGCCGTGACTGAGACCAAGCTGGTGTTGCCACTGCCAAACGACGGTTGGTTCAGGGTGACGATATTGTTGATATTATCAATGGCGACGATGGTAGAAGCCGCATTCACATTGCCACCGATAATGACCTGCCCGATGGTCAGCGTGCTGGTGTCGATGTTGTAGAGGTTCGGGTCACCACCGAAGGTGAGATTGGCGGCGGCATTGCTGGCCGTGGCGTTGGTCGAGAGGCCAATGGTGTAGGTCGTGATGCTCGTCGTCGGGTTGAACGTTGACGTAATGTTGGCGATGGTCGTATGAACGGTCGCATTGTTGGTGATCCCGGCGGAGGCCGTGACGGTCTGGCCAACAAATAGGCCGCTGATGCTGTCGACGGTGACGAACACGTTGTTATTCGTCAGCCTATCATCGCTGTTGTTCTGGGAAAACGGTCCGACCGTAACCACCGGGGAACCGCCAAAGCCGTTGACGGCCGCGCCGCCATCGGTGATCGAGCTGACCGAGAGCGTGCCGCTGTTGATCGTCGTGGCACCGGTGTAGCTGTTGTTGCCAGTGAGATAGAGCAGCCCATTGCCGGTCTTGGTGAGGTTGCCGCCACCCGTCCAATAGCCGCTGTTGATGTAGGTTTTGCCCGCATCGACCTGCACGGTGGCATTGGCGGTGCCGACCGTGATGTTGCGACTGCTGACGAGCGTGGTGCTCGTGGCTGCAATTTCCAGCGTGCCGTTATTAATGGTAAGCGCACCCGCCCTATTGCCCAGCGAGTTGTTGCTTGTTACTGCAATGGTACCACCATTGATGGTGGTGCCACCCGTGTATCCACTGGAGCCGGAGAGCGTCAGCGTACCCGCCCCCGTCTTCACCAGGCTGCCGCCACCGTTCACGACACTAGAAATGGTGATGTTCTTGGCCACCCCGTTGGCGTCGGCCGCCTGGATGGTGGTGCTGTTGGCGGTGCCGATGGCAACCGCAGTGGACCAATCGGCGCTGGCGCCGATCAGACCGCCGGAGAAGCTAATGGTCGAACCCATCGCCGAGGACGTCGTGACCGCACCACCGGAACCGAGATAGAGGGTTGCACCGGGTTGGAGGACAGCCAAGCCCGTGCCGCCACTGACCGCACCGGCCGTCAGATTGCCGAAGGTGATCTTGTTAATGTTGGCCACGCCACCCGTCAGCAGCAGTTCGCCGACGTTGCTGTTTCCAGCCTGGGCGTTCAGCACGACACCGGAAATTGTGTCGGTCGAGTTAAAGACGCCGCCGTCAACGTTCAGCACATTCCAGCGCGTGCTGCCGCTGATGTAACCGACGTCAACCGTACCGGCGACATTGACCACGCCGCCCTCTTGGCGCATGCCGCCGTCGGAATTACCGTTGGCACCGTTGACATTGCTGCCGATCTGCATGGAGCCGATGGTGACAGTGCCGCCCCAGACCTGCAGACCGGTAAAGTTGGTGTTAAGGCTGAGGATTGCACCACCCGTGCTGTTACCGATGCTCCGGGAAATGCCGAGGAAGTTGGCGGTGAAGTTGCCGCCATTGATGCGGATCGTGCCGGTGTCACCGCCGTTGCTGTTGGTGACGATGGTGCCGAAGGTGGAGTTGCCGGAATCCTGCAGGTAGCCGTTGCTCTCGCGAATCACGGTACTGCCCGTCAGGTTCAGATTGGCCCCGTTGAGGTAGAATTCCGCCCCGGTGAACGTGTTGATGTTCAAGGCGGTCAGATTGGCCGTACCACCGCTGAACTCCAGCGTGCCGCCATTGATCACGACGTTACCGGTGAGGTTGGCGTTGGCGATATTTTCCGTGCCGGTGCCGGTTTTGGTGAGATCGCCGGTGCCGGAGAGATTGCCGTTGTAGGTGTAGGTGGTGGCGATCGCGGGGATGTTGACCGTCAGGACGATCTGGTTACCCGAAGCGTTTCGGAGGGCGAAATCCTGGGCGCCGACCAAACCGCCGAGGGTGATGGCGGTCACGTTGCTGCCGACCACCAGATTACCGCCCTGGTTGTTGTAGTTCAGGACGGCGTTCTGCAGGGCATTGCTATTACTGAGCAGCACATTGCCGCCGGAAATATTCACATTGCCCGAGAAAGTGTTGGCCTGGGTGAGGTTGGTCGTGCTGGTGCCGATCTGATTCAGCCCACCCGTACCGGAGATCAGATTGTTGAAGGTGACATTGCCGGACTTGTTGATGGCGAGCGTCCCGTTATTGCTGATGCTGCCGATCACACTGCCGCTGACGCCGCCCGCACCGATCTGGAGGGTGCCGCCGACGATGCTCGTGTTGCCGGTGTAGGTTTCATTATTGGTCAGAACCACGATACCGGTCGTGCCGTCGATTTTCAAAGCGCCAGCGCCGCTGGAGTTGCCAATCACACCGCTGAGTGTGATGGTGTTCGATTGGGCGTCGATGGTACCGGCGAAGCCACCGGCGATCGTCATGTTATTGGCAATGGTCAACCCATTGGCTCCGGCTTCCAACTCGGCGGTGCCGGTGATGGCCACCGTACCCGTGCTGAGCGCAGAACTGCTGCCCACTTGCAGGGTACCGGCGCCGAGCGTCGTGTTGCCGGTGTAGGTGTTGGTGCCATTCAAGGCGAGAAGGCCGCTGCCGAGCTTTTGCACACCCTTGGTGCCATTGCTGCTAATGTTGCCAGCGATCGTCAGCGAGTCCGCCGGGTTGCTTACGGTCACCTGCACGTTGTCGTTCAACACGACCGGTGCCGTGATGGAATGATTACCCAGAAACACGCCAACGGTGCTGGCCGCACCCTGGTTGTCGAACGTGAGTTTGCCACTGCTACCCTGATTGATACTGTAGGAATGACTGCTGGTGAAGGTGAGCGCACCGACCGAGTGGTCACCGTCGAGCGTGACCGAAACGGCGCCGGTATTGGTACCGTTGAAGTTGGCCGTGTCACCGCTGTTGGTCGGAACGGCGGCATCCCAGTTGCCACCCGTGGACCAGGAACCCGAACCCGTGGCGAGCCAGTTGGCGATCGGCGGGGTGCCGTTGATGGTGAGAGTCACATTGCCCAGACCGTCGGTGCCAAACAGATACGTGAAGCCCGCCTGGGGATTCAGGATGCTCAGGTTGGAGACGCTGCCCGTGAGGGTGCCGGTGTAGTTGAAGAGATCATACACCTGGTTGGTCACGGTGCCGCCCGGACCATTGGGCAGCCACTTCTGGGTGGTGCTGCCGACACTAAGGAGATTCAGCCCGCCGCCATTGATCGTAAGGCCACCGCTGTTGGTGACAAACAGCTGGTCATAGGAGCTGTTGCTCGCGAACTCGAAGGTGTAGATCGATCCGGCATTGGCGGTCAGCCCGGCCAGGGTGAGGGTGCCGACGCCGTTGGTTCCGGGGGCGATCACGCTATTGGCTGCGGTCGTCACGACACCCTTGACGCTACCCGCACCCGTGAGGGTCTGCGGGGTGGCTCCACCGATAAGTGTAATGCCACCGCCCGAGAGACGGCTGGTATCCAAGGTGGCGCCGGCTGCCACCGCAATGTTCGGCGCATTGGCGATGTTGTTGGTGCTGCTGTCAATCAGGCCCAGCGTGCCGCCGGAAACACTGACATTGCCGGTGAAGGTGTTGGTGTTGCTGGCCGCGAGCAAGGACCACTGGCCGATGCCCGTTTTGTCGATGCTGGTCGAACCACCCGTGCCGTCCACAATCGGATCTGAAATGGTATTGTTGCCGGTGTTGCTGCCGGCCAAAGTCAGGGTGCGGTTGCCGCTGCCAATCGTGTTGATCGGGATAAAGCCGGTGACGTTCAGCGTGCCGGTGCCGGAGGCGTCCAACGTGCCACCGTTTTGGGTGAGGGAGAAGCCGCGGTTCGTGCTGGTATTGCCGCCCGTGTACTGCAGGCTGCCACCGTCGAGCACCAAGGCGGTGGGGGCGATGGTGGTCTGGCCGAGATTATCATTCGGCAGCACGGTCAGCGTCGCGCCGTTGATCGTCGGCGTGAAGCTGCCGTTGGAAATGGCCTGCGACAGGGTGAACGTGCGGTTGACGGGATCGATACCCACGATGGTGGTGCCGGCCGTGATATTGGCGCCCGTCACCGTCATGCCGACCCCGATTTCATCGGTGAAAGGAAGCGTAAAGCCGGTGAAGCTGCCGGTGACATTGGCTCCGACGACGACGCCCGCCACCGGAACGCCGTTGAACAGACGGTTGACGCTCAGCGTACCACCGGAAATGACAGTTTGGCCACCGTAAGTGTTGTTGCCGCTCAAAACCAACTTGCCGTTGCCCGTCTTGGTCAGCGGACCGTAATTGTTGGCCTGGCTGCTGATGGTGCCGGCGACCGTAAGGGTATTGCCACTACCGACATTGAAAGTTCCGCCGCCGCCGTAGATGATGATATTGCGATTGGCGGTGGTGGTGTTGCTCCCGGTGGTATTGCTTTCAATCAGGCTGAAGCTGCCATTCGGCGTGATGGTGGCACCGTTGACATTCAACGTGCTGGCGGTGCCGAAAGGAATGACCGTATTGGCTGCGCCGACCACAATCAACGCATTGCCGTTCAAGGTGACCGTAGTCCCACTGATGGCGAGAACCGTGCGACCCATGAAGGTAGATCCGGGACCGAAGCCGACCGGCAAGGTTGCTGAAGCCAAGTTAACTGTGGGCGACGAAGCGTTGCTGCCCGAGGCGGCGACGACCACCGTGCCGCTGCCGCCACCGAAGTTTTGATCGGTCGAGACCACCACGTTGCTCCCGTTGAGGTAGGTCTGGCCGATGTACGTGTTGAGGCCGGCGAGATTGGTCGTGCCAGGACCGGCGACCGTCAGTGTGGAATTACCGATATTATTGGCGATGATGGCATTGACCGTGAGACCACCGGTGCCATAGTTCTGCAAGATCAGATCCGAATTGCCGGTGAGGGCGCTCACCAGCGTACCATTGCCGATGGTGTAGGCGTTGGCACCGGTAAAGAGCAGGCCGCCGTTTTGCAGGGTCAGCTTGTTGCTGCCGAGATCGGCGATCTGGCCGTTCTGCGTGGTGGTGACCTTGAGAGAGTTGACGGTTTCGGCGGCCGTAACGGTCTGGTTGTCGGTGGCAAGGTAGTTGATGCTATTGTTGCCGCCGGAACCGACGAAGCCTGTGTAACCGGAGAAGCCCGACAGGATGTAGTTGCCCGCGACACCATAAGGCAGCGAGGTTGCCCAGTTGGTGGCACCGGTGTTATCGGTGAAGGTGATGCGGCCGCCGTAAGTGTTATCAGTGTTGTTGGCACCGACGGTACGGTTGCTGGTGGTGGTGAAAGTGAGGTTGCTGCCGATCTGGGCGAAGTTGAGCGAACCACCGGTGGCGGTGGCGGTGAGGGAACCGAGGGTGACCGTGGTGCCGAGACCGCCGTTGCTATTGGCCAGGAGCTGGCCGCCGCCGGCCGAGACCGTCACGGCGCCGAAGTTTTGATTGGTGGCAACAGCGCCGGAAGGATTGGCGAACACGAGCAGTTCACCACCGTTGAACGTGAGCGGGGCGCGAACGCTGGTGTTGCCGCCGACGAGGTCGGTTGAAGCGGCGTTGGCGTTGCTGAAGTCGAGCTTGAGGGTGCCGCCGGCGGCCACAATCGGACCGGTGTTCTGCGAATTGCTGATCATCGACAACGTGGAAGTACCGACCTTGGTCATGCCGGCGCTGTTGGAACCCGTGGTGGCCCCGATTTTGCCGTTGAAGACGTCGTTAAGGCTTAGGCTGCCGATGACGTAATTGATGGAGCCGTTGCCGTTGCTCTCGGCGTTGAAGCCCGGACCGTTGAGGGCGCCGTTCTGGACACCACCGAAGATGTAATTGCTGGTGGTGTTGCGGGCGCTGAACGACTCGGCGCCGGTACCAAAGTCAAAATTGGTGAAGGCGAAGTTGAGGTTGGAACCGGTGCTGCTGGAGCTGCCGCGCCAGTTCTGCGTAGTGCTGCCGAAGTTAACGGTGCCGCCGAAGGCCGAGAACATGTTCAGGTTGACGGTATTGACGCCGCCGCCGTTCAGCAGGAAGTAGGTGCCATCACCGACCACGATGGAGTTGTAGCTGGCCGTGTTGGACGAGAAAGTCGTGGTTCCGCCCAGATTGTAGAAATAAACCGCCGCTTGAACGTTGTTACCTTCGGACAGGACGGTGACGCCATTGCTGAGAGCAAACCGGGCGGCAGGACTGATGCTGTTGGTCAAACCGAGCGTACCGCCAAGGATGAATCCGGTGCCGGTGAAATTACCGGAAGCGAACGAGAGATTTCCCGAGGTGGTCTTGTAGAACGTGTCGGTACCGCCGAAGTTGACGTTGCCGGAGACGGTGCCGCTCTGGAGAATGATGCTGTTGGCGGTGATGGAGCCCTGATTGGCGTTGAAGCCGCCAGTCAGCGTGCCGCTGCTCAGGGTGAGGGTGTTGAGCGGGTCGAGCGTGTTGTTGTTGCTGCCATAGCTCAGCGTGCCGCCGCTGATGATGACATTGCCGCCATTGGGAAGAACGTTGTTGCCGCTGAGATTGAGGGTACCACCGCTGATGTTGGTGGTGCCGGTGTAAACCTGCTGAGCGCCGAAGCTGACATTGCCCGTCTGGCCGCTGGCACCCACGATCTGGACGTTGATGTTGCCGGTGAGGTCGGTCGCATTGTTGATCTGCAGCTGGCCGCTGCCGCCGCCGAGGGGCACCACGCCGCTGGAGGAGGTAAGGGTGCCGGTATACGTGAGGAGGCCGCTGGCGGCACCGATGCCGAGACCATTGAAGGCACCGAAGTCGAGCGTGTTGCTGTTGGTGGTGCTGGACGTGATACCGACGGAACCGGCCGACAGCGTGCTGATGTGCGCGAGGAAAGTGTTGTCGAGGGCGCCGGTGCTGGCGACCATGCCGCCCGAATTGACCAGCACATTGCCGGTCGGGGTAAACGCGCCGGGGGCGATAATGAGCACGCCGCTGTTGACCGTGGTGCCGCCGGTGTAGGTGTTGAAGGTGTTATTGGCGGCGGACTCGTTCAGCAACCAAGTGTTGGTGCCATTCTTGGTGACGGAGAGAACACCGCCGCCCGGATTGTCGGTGAGCCCCACCTCGAGGCTGCCGCCCCCGATGCCCGAGCCCTGGAGGATCAGGTTGGAATTGCCGCCCGTGGCGCTGAACCCGATGTTGCCGGTGTTGCTGAAATCAAACACCCCGGTCGCGCCGGCGCTGGTACCCGCATTGAGGGTGGCGTTGCCGATGCCGACGGAAAAGAGATGGTCGCTGGAGCCGTTGGCCGTGCTGTTGTAGCTGAGGATACCGCCGTCGTTGATGACGAGCGAGGTGGCGGCGCTGGTACTCAAGCCGATGTTGTTGTTGAGACCGGCGGTGGAGAAGGTGTTGATGAGCAGTGTGCCGGTGTTGATCACGGTGTTGCCCGTGTAAGTGTTGACACCGGTCAGCGACAGCGTGCCGTTGCCGCCCTTGGTCAGACCGTAGTTGTTGCCATTGTCCTTGATGATGCTGGCGATGGTGAGGGTGCTGGCATTGACCGTGATGACCGGGCTGGTACCCAGCGTAACGACGCCGATGCCCGTGAGGCTCAGGGCCGCCGTGCCATTGAAGGTGAAGCTGCTGTTTATGTTTACGCTGTTTGACGCCGTACTGGCAGCAGTCGCATCGAGGAAGCCGCCGTTGATGGTCAGAATGCCGGCGCCCAGTCCATTGGAACCGGCCAGGGCGAGCGTGCCGGAGTTCAGCGTTATGCCGCCATTGAAGTCATCGTTGGCCGAAAACGTCATGGTAGCGCTGGCCGGGGCCCCCGTGGGCGCCTGGTTAAGCACGACCGAATTATTGGTGAAATTGATGTAGCTGATGGTGAAGGGCGTGCCAGTATTGAGCAGGGTACCGCCGGAACCCACGACCTCGCCGACAAAGAGGTTGGCGACCGAAGTGGTCATAAAGACCGTGTTGTTGCCATTGCCGTTCGCCGTGAGCGAAGTCGCGGCGCTGCCGAGCACCACGCGGCCGTTGCCGTCGATGGTGAGGGCCTGGCTGGAGCCGCGGATGTTGGCGCTGGCCGTGAGGGTGTAGCCCGAGGCGACATTCCACGACTGGGTATTGTTGGCGGAGCCCAAGTTGAGCGTGATATTGCCGAAGGTGACGTTTTGCGTCGTGTTCGACATGTTGATGCCACCGCTGCCGACAGTGATTCTGCCGCCAAAGGTCTGATTGTTGGTGGCGCTGAAAGTCTGACTTACGCTGCTGGCATTGCCCGCCCAGAATTGAAATCCGTCGACCGAGATCGTGGCGTTCGTACCGGTGAAGAAGGTGTTGTTGCCCCCGACGGTGTCATTGACCACGATGGTGTAGCCGGCGGTCGGCACGACGCCGTTGATCCAGCTGCCGGCGACATTGAGGTTGGTCGTGTTGTTGCCCTTGTAGTCGAGGATGGTGGCAGCGCGCAAACTCGTCGACATGACGATGGCCATGGCGGCCATGGCGGCGAGCAGGGTGAAGCGACGACTAGTTTCAATGGCTTTTACAGCAATCGTTTGCATAGGAGTAAAGGGACGGGGATGAAGAAAGCGGGTAAACCTGTTGTAACTGTTCTACTCATACGCCATTCCAGTGCAAGCGAAAATTATTAACAATTAGGTATTTTTTGGAACAAGAGAGGAACCTTGGTGTTTCACCAGGGCCCGGGGGGGAAGGCAGTTTCGGCGACTGGATTTGGCGACTCGGCACAGGGGCATTCGCTGAGAACAAGCAAGCCCGGCCGGAAATCATTGCTCTCCCTTTGGATCCGATGGCAACGGGCGCCGAGGACAATTCCTCGGTAGTGGTGCAGCTTGGCGACTCGGTCAGGTGCGTCACTTCGTGGCGTTGGCGGACGGCTCGGAGAGCCGTCCCTACCAAGTGGGTTGGGATGCAAAATCCAACGATGGGCGCATCTCAGTTTTGCGTCGGGTCGATGAGGGAGGCTGAAGGCTGGTGGCAGCGGTCCGTGGATGAGGCTTGTGGGAGGGAGGGCGAATCCTCCGGTTGAGCCGATCTGCGGCTCGGCGGGGACGCCTCGCCCTACGTGTCGGCCCGGGCAGAGGCATCGGCCGTAGTGGTTAAACAAAAACTGGGATGCAAAATTCACCGAGGCCATTTCGTCGGTGGTGGCTCAGTTTGATGTTTGCCGCCGTAGGCCTGGCTTCAGGCCCGACGTGTCGGGGATAAACCCCGACCTGCCATTTGCAAACCGAGCCACGGCCATTTCGTCTGACCATTTGACAGATGCGGAGCTTTGCGGCAGGGTCGCGGCCAAACCTCCCATGCCCGACGCTGACATTCATGCTGATTGGTTCGAAGGCCAGGGGCTATGGCAGGAAGTGCCGGCGGCAGACTGGCAGGATTGGGGCTGGCAGCTGAAGCACCGGCTGACGACGACCGAGCAGCTGGAGCGGTACATGGAGCTGACGGAGGACGAAAAGGCGGGTTGTGCGCATGCGAACCAGAAGCTGGCGCTGGCGATCACGCCCTATTTTTTCAATCTCATCGACCGGCGGGATCCGGCCTGCCCGATCCGCCGCCAGGTGATTCCCCGGGCGGCGGAGCTGGTGATTTCGGAGGGTGAGATGGCGGATTCGCTGAATGAGGATGGGCACTCGCCGGTGCCCGGGCTGGTGCACCGCTATCCCGACCGGGTGCTGTTTCTGGTGACCGACCGCTGTGCGGCGTATTGCCGCTACTGCACCCGGAGCCGGCTCGTCTCGAACGCGCAGGACTACAACTTTCACCCCGAGCACGAGCAGGCGCTGCGCTACATCGAGGCGCATCCCGAGGTGCGGGACGTACTGCTTTCGGGCGGCGACCCGCTGCTGCTCTCCGACCGGAAGCTGGAGCACCTGCTGAGCCGGCTGCGGGCGATCAAGCACGTGGAGTTTATCCGCATCGGTTCGCGGATCCCGGTGTTTCTACCCCAGCGCATCACGCCCGCGCTGTGCGAGATTTTCAAAAAGTACGGGCCCGTCTGGATGAGCATCCATGTGAACCACCCGAGGGAATGCACCTCCGAGCTGCGGGCGGCCTGCGAGCGTCTGTCCTTTGCCGGGGTGCCGCTGGGCAACCAAAGTGTGCTGCTGCGCGGCATCAACGACGAGCCCGAGGTGATGAAGGCCTTGGTCCACCGGCTGTTGCAGATGCGGGTACGGCCGTATTATCTCTATCAGATGGATCTGATCACCGGCGGAGCGCATTTCAAAGCCGATGTGCGGAAAGGCCTGGAGATCATCCGGGCGCTTCGCGGCCACACGACCGGCTATGCGGTGCCCCAATACGTGATCGACGCCCCGGGCGGTGGCGGCAAGGTGCCGGTGAATCCGGACTATGTCGAGGCGATCACCGACGAGGCGGTGATTTTCCGCAACTACGAGGGCCACCGCTTCACCTATCCGCTGCAAACGCGGCCGCTCCCCGCCGGAGCCGCGGTCCCGGTGACGGCGAATCTGAAGGCGGAGTGAGCCCGCGAAACGGGAGGAGTGCAAAGGGGGAAGCCATGAATCCAGGAAAAGGCCCGACAACCGATCAACCAAGCAAGGCAGTTGAAACCACGGATTTCACGGATATGCACGGATGATCAGTCCAGTGAAGATGTCTTAGCCTTCACCCAGCCGGTGAGCAGAGGCCACGATTTATTTCTCAATACTTTGTATCCGTGTCATCTGTGTAATCAGCAGTTGGATTGAACTGCCGGCGGAAGGCTAAATGCAGCATGGGCAGCGACCAGCACCGCGACAATAAAAACGAGCAGACACCTCGGCGCCCGCAGGATCGTTGGTTGGCGAGATTTTGAATATATTTCCAAGAATGATTGAGCGTTTTGCAAAGGTCTGCGTCTACCTCTGTGCAACACTTTTGGTTTAGTTGCATCCGTAGTTGTTTGCAACGGTTTGCTTGGTGTTAGGTCACAAGAGGCGCCCTTGGTCGGGCGCCTCTTCCTTTTTTGGAGGCCGGGAGATGACGGGCAGCGGCCGCGTCCCCTCAATACCTCAGAAACATGTTGTCGAGGTTCAGCTCCACGGTGGAACCGGGCTGAATTTGCGCGGCCCAGACAAAGGCGACCTGATTTTGGCCGACGGGCAGATGCGTACGGGCGATGAGGGTCACCGCGGGGTCATTACAGATGAACCGAAAACGGCCTTGGGCGTCGGTGTGCGTCTGGGCCACGACAGGAGGAAGCGGATCCAACGAACCGTAGAGCAAGACGGTGGCGCGGGCATACATGCCGGCCCGGACCGAAGGATCCGCGGTGCGAATCTGGGCGGACAGGGCATCGATGGCCGCGCCGTATTTTTCCAGACGCTGGCGGTTATAGTCCTCGAAAACCCCGGGTTTGACGGCATAAACCGAGACGTTGGGCAGGAACCGCGGAGCCTGGTCGGCCCCCCCGATGTTCACCCGCCCCTCATACTGGTAATCATACGGCAACAATAAGTTGTCCGGGCCGATCCGCAGGGGTGGGCCGGACTGGACCGGCAGGGCCCAGACATAGGCGACTGGTTTACCCTCCACGGGCAGATGGGTGCGAATGAGCAGAAAGACGGCGGGTTCGGTGCAGGCGAGATCGAAGCGGCCCTTGGAATCGGTGCGGGTTTCCGCGAGGGACTCGGGCAGCGGATCCATGGAGCCATAGATCACGATGGTGGCCTTGGCGTAGGCGGCCAGACGGGCGGAGGGATCGGCCGCCCGGAACTGGTCCCCGAGGGTTTTAAACAGGTCCGCGTACTTGCCCAGCCACTGCTTCTGGTAGGCGGCGAAGACGTCGGGATGGATGGCGTAAACCGTGGCGTCGGCCAGGAAACGGTCGGATTCGCCGTCATGGGCGAGGTTGATCTGGCCGCCAAAGTGATAGTTGACAGGACCGCGAACGGGCGGAGGGGCGTTGGGCGAAACGATCTCGGGGGGCGGGGCCGGTTTGACGTCGACGAAATCGCCCCGGACGATGACGCCCCCGCGGGGACGCATGGCGGCCAGAGCGGGCTGCAACTCGTCGGGAAAGAGGTTGTAGGCCACACGGACCATGCCTTGGGCGCAATGGACCATCACCCCATCGGAATCGTAGGCGGCATCGGTAAACCGCACATCGTGCAGCACCTTGCCGTCCTTGAGGGTGAGCTTGGAATAGGACTGCAGCAGGGATGCGGGCAGACCGGCGGCCCCCAAGGGGAGTTGGGCGGGCAGCAGACAGACCAGCAGGATTAGGCGCAGCAGTGACTTCACGGGCCGGAGCGTGGGCGGATCCCGCGCTGAATCAAGCCTGCGCGGGACACAGCTCCGCTGAAAAAATGGTGGAGGTGGCGGGATTTGAACCCGCGTCCCCCCGGCCTTCGCGCACCGCGTCCACCCTCATGGCGTGATCTTTATCTCGCCGGCATTACGCGATCACACGCGCTTAGACGCCGGCCAATCCTCGGATGAAGATACGGCGCGCAAACCGCGGATGGCTCCGCGCGCTATGCCTGCTGTCGTCGTTCGCTTCACCTAGCAGGTGTCGATGAGCGAACGTGACCGCACTTAGGCGGCCAGGGGCATTTCTTCGATGTTGCCGTTTATTTGTTTTGAAGGGGTTTTAACGAGAGACCGTCACTCTCGAAGGGCAGCGGCGCACTCCAACCAAGGGTCGAATCCAGAACACCCCCGAAAATCGCAACGCCGGATGGCACCCGAGGGTGCGAACCGGCGCGATTGGATGCATCCAATCAAAGAACAGGAAGGAAAGGGTGCCCCACCCCGCAAACTTTGGCAAGCGGGCAATTGGCGGGGCGGGGCAGGTGGAAAATGTGGTCGGGGTGCCCTCAACCCCGCAGTTGGGCCTCAGCCAATCGTTCTCGTGCTCCTACTCGTTCTCGTTCTCGCCTCCCGGTCCTTGGTTTTCGATCCCGAGAACGAGTAAGAGAACGAGAATGATTGGCCGTGACAAAGAATCGCAAAAATGTGGCCGGGGGGCCATCAACCCCGCGTCGGCAAGCGCGCCGGGGACGACGCGCTCCACCACAAGCCCCCCGGGGCGAGGGCGCCCCGGCTCCATTGGCGGCAAGCTGAAATCGCGACGGATCTTCCCACCGGCCTGATTCAAAGCCGGCAGATCAGGAGTTCGCGTTCGTAAACCAGTTCCTTGGGCAGGCGGTCATGGAGGCTGATGAAGAGTTTTTCGTGATCGAGGACCTCCTGATGCCAGGCGGCCTGGTCGACCAACTGCAGCTGGTCAAACCGCTCGCGGGGAAAGTCGAGTTCGGTCCAGTCGATGTCCTCGTAATGCGGGGCCCAGCCGATGGGAGTCTCACGGCCCAGGGCGCGGCCGCGGGCGCGGTCGACGATCCATTTCAGCACGCGCATGTTTTCGCCGAAGCCGGGCCAGAGGAACTTGCCGGCGGCATCCTTGCGGAACCAGTTCACATGAAAGATACGGGGGGTCTCGCGGAGCTTTTTCTGCATCACGATCCAGTGGCGGAAATAGTCGCCCATGTGGTAGCCGCAGAACGGCAGCATGGCCATGGGGTCGCGGCGGACCTGGCCGATCTGGCCGGCGGCGGCGGCGGTCATCTCGCTGGCCATGGTGGCGCCGGTGTAGACGCCTGCGCTCCAGTTGAAGGCCTGGTAGACGAGCGGCATGGTGGTGGCGCGACGGCCGCCGAAGATGATGGCGCTGATGGGCACGCCCTCGGGGGCCTCCCAGGCCGGGTCGATGGTCGGGCACTGGGAAGCGGGGGCGGTGAAGCGGGCGTTGGGATGGGCGGCCTTGGCACCGGTTTCCTTGGCGAGGGCGGGGGTCCATTTCCGGCCCTGCCAGTCGAGGCACTCGGCGGGGGGCTGGTCGGTCATGCCCTCCCACCAGACGCCGCCCTCGGGGGTGAGGGCGACGTTGGTGAAGATGGTGTTTTTCGCGAGGGCGGCCATCGCGTTGGGGTTGGTCTTGAGCGAAGTGCCGGGGGCGACGCCGAAGAAGCCCGCCTCAGGGTTGATGGCGCGAAGGCGGCCCGTGGCGTCGGGCTTGAGCCAGGCGATGTCGTCGCCGACGGTCCAGAGCTTCCAGCCCTGCCGCTGGAAATGCGGCGGCGGGATGAGCATGGCGAAGTTGGTCTTGCCGCAGGCGCTGGGGAAGGCGGCGGCGACGTAGGTTTTTTCCCCGGCGGGGTTCTCGACGCCGAGGATCAGCATGTGCTCGGCCATCCAGCCCTCATCGCGGGCGAGGTTGGAGGCGATGCGGAGGGCGAAGCATTTTTTGCCCAAGAGAGCGTTGCCACCGTAGCCCGAGCCATAGCTCCAGATTTCGCGGGTCTCGGGGAAATGGACGATGTATTTTTCCGGGTTGCACGGCCACGGCACGTCGCGGGCGCCGGGGGCGAGCGGGGCGCCGACGGAGTGGAGGCAGGGCACGACCCGCTGCTGGTCCTTGTCGATCTCGCGGATCACGGGCAGGCCGATGCGGGCCATGATGCGCATGTTGACGACGACGTAGGGGGAGTCGGTGAGCTGGACGCCGAGCTGGGCCATGGGGGAACCGACGGGCCCCATGCTGAACGGCAGCACATACATCGTGCGGCCGGCCATGCAGCCCTCGAACAGGACCTTGAGCTTCTTGCGCATCTCGAACGGGTCGGCCCAGTTGTTGGTCGGACCAGCGCCGTCCTTGGAATGCGAGCAGATGAAGGTGCGGTCCTCGACCCGGGCGACGTCGGAGGCGTCGGAGCGCGCGTAGTAGCAGCCGGGCCAGAGCTTTTCGTTGAGCTGGGTGAAGGTGCCCGAGGCGACCAACTGGGCGCAGAGCGTCTCGTATTCAGACTGGGAGCCGTCGACCCAATGGATGGCGGCGGGCCGGGTGAGGGCGGCCATTTTCTCGACCCACTTGCACAGGTTCGGGTTGGTGCTAAGGGGGAGGGTGGCGTTGGGCATGCGGATGGTGAAGGGTTGGAGATCCGGGTTGGGCCGAAGGGAGGATAAAGGAGCGGGAGGCCGGTGTCTGTGCGGAAATTGGCATTTGCTGAGCAAAGCTTGCGCCAGTGGGGCCGGTAGGAGTGGAACAAAAGGTGCACAGTGCATCCTTGGGCCGGCATTGCGGTTGCCAGCCGCAGATTTTTGGTCATGGTGCGACCGGCATGATGAAACTTTGCACCATGGCCGGCGCGACGCTGTTTGGCGTCGCGGGCGGCTACCTCGCCACGATCCTGGGCATGGACTCATTTTCGATGGGATCGATTGTCCTCAGCGGAATCGGCAGCATCGTTGGCGTCATTGTGGGCTGGAAAGTCGCGCTGAAATACCAGTAGCGCGGGAGGGACAATCGCCCTGCTCCAGCCGCAGCCGAGCCAGCGCATTGGGTCAATGCGCTCCACCCACGGGGTCACGCCGGACTATTTGACCGGCTCGATGTGCACGGAGACGTCGCTCACGCGGAGGGGTGAAGCCAGCAGCGCGTCCTTCACGGCGTGGGCGATGTCGTGGCCCTCGCGGACGGTCAGGCCGCCGTCGACCCGAACCTGGATGTCGACGAGGTAGCTGAGGCCGCTTTTGCGCACGCGGCATTTGTCGAGGCTGTGCACGCCGGCGACCGCGCAGGCGGCGGCGCGCACCTGGCTCTCCAGCTGGGCCGGGGCGGCGGTGTCCATCACGTCGCCGAGCGCCTTGTTGAAGATGGCGACACCGTTGAACGCAATGACCACGCAGGCGAAGAGGGCGGCCCAGTCGTCGGCCGCCTCCCAGCCGGGGCCCTTCGCGACGGCGATGGCGATGCCGACAAAGGCGGCGGCGGAGGTGACCGCATCGGACCAGTGGTGCATCGCCTCGATGTCGAGCGCGGTGCTGCCGACGGCGGCGCCGGCCGCGCCGATGCGCCGCGAGAACCAGATCTTGGCCACCACGACCCCGGCCAGCAGCGGCAGTGTCCACCAGTGCGGCACCGGATGCGGGGTGACGATCTGGTGCACGGCCTGGACGGCGATCCACCCGGCGGTGGCGAAGATGAACAGCGCCACGCCGAGACCCGCGAGCGGTTCGGCTTTGCCGTGGCCGTAGGGGTGGTCGGCGTCGGGCGGCTGCGCGGCGACGCGAAAGCCGGCCCAGACGAGGAGCGACGAGAGGATGTCGAGGACCGACTCGGCGCCGTCGGCGATGAGCGCGTAGGTGTGGCCGAAGTAGCCGCCGGCGAGCTTGAGGGCGGCGAGCACGGCGTTGAGCGCGATGCCGCGCAGCACCAGCCCCGCGCTCTGGTGGGCGCGGACGCGGATGGCGGCGTGGTGCGAGACGGGCGAGGACGGCACGGCGGCTCCAGTCTGCCGGGGTGCGGGGAAATATCCACGGCAAAAAACAGCGGGAAGGGCGGAGGCTGTTTAACCGCGAAGGGACGCGAAGAAACGCGAAGCCGGAGAGGCGGGAAGGAGCGCGGCGTATTGAACCGCTAATCTGCGCTAATAAACGCTGATTCCGGACCGGATTCGAGCCGCGACACAGAGGACACGGAGTTCAAACCGGGAGGACACAGAGGAATTGAGCTGGGCAATGCCCCGACTCAGTCTCCCACCTCATATTCCCGGGTTTCCGTCCATTACGTGTGTTTCGTGGTTAATATTCCGAGGATCGGACGGGCGCAGATTAGCGGTTCGAAACTCCGAAAAATCTTTCTCGTTCTCTTACTCATTCTCGTTCTCCGGATCGCAACTCCTCTCTCCGCCTTCTGGCCTCTGGCCTCTGACTTCTCCCAACCGCTTCAAGCGGTGCTGGCTCAGTTTGCAAATTGTAGGTCGGGGTTTATCCCCGACACGTCGGGCGTGAAGCCCGACCTCCGACGGCAAACGGCAAACTGAGCCGCTACTCTTCAAACCCGGCCGTTGACCCCGACGTCCCCGGGCCCCATCCTCTTCTCGTCCGACCCGACCATGGCCCAGATCACCGCCGCCACCGACCCCGTGAAGCAGTTCTCCGTGTTCGCCGAGAACCGCGTGGGGCGGCTGTATGACCTGACGGCGCTGTTCAAGACCAGCAACGTCCACATCATGGCGCTGACGGTGCTCGACACGACCGACAGCTCGATCCTGCGCCTGGTGGTGGACGATCCGGACAAAGCCCGCGAGCTGATGATCAACAATGATTTTCCCTACACCGAGTGCGACGTGCTGGCGGTAGAGATTGCGGACGAAGGCGACCTGAAGGGCGTGCTGTCCGCGTTGCTGGAGGCGGAGATCAACATCCACTACGTTTACAGCTTCATCAAACGGCCGGAGGGCCGCGCGGCGCTGGTGCTGAGCATCGAGGACGCCGACGTCGCCGCGCAGTCGCTGAATTCGCGCGGCTTCAAGGTGCTGACGCAGCGGGATATTGCGCGGTGAGCGGCGAACAGAGAAAAACAAAGGCAACCCCAACCGGACCACGCTACGGGTGGTTTTGGTTCGGTGCTTCCGCTGGTTCAACGTTAGTCATGCTCATGCTTGCACGTCGGGATTCCACCTCGGTCGAACCAATGGAGATTATTGTCTCGGCGACTTTGGCTCCACTCATTCCGACAGTTTTCATGGGATTCATCTGCTCGATTGGAAGTTTAATCTATGTGGGGAACAAGGTGTCGGGTTCAAGTTACCGCTGGCTTGTTACCGGTATTCTTTACTCTCCCATTATTTTTTTGGGGCTCGATCCAGATGCTTGGCGCAATTACGCATACGAACACGACCTATCGCAGACCACAATTAACTGGATACAGGTAATAAGCTTATGTGGTGGCCCCGTTACGGTTTTCCTTGTCCACAATCTATGCGCGAAAGAGCCAAAACCCAAAGGTCAATCGACCGAGACCGATTGACCTAGCTTCACCCCTTCGGTTCGAAGTAGCGTTCGCCGTCGAGGAGGTAGATGCCGGTCAGGAAGCCGTTGTCGTATTGTTCCTTCACGATGAGGCGGCCGTAGCAGTTGATCGGGACGTCCATCAGCGGCTTCACGCCCTTCGCCATCCGCACCACGACCCATTCGTTCATGTTGGGCACGGTGCCGTAGCAGCAGAGCATGGGGCTGCTCACGAGCAGGAACTCCGTCACGAGGCCGCCCTCCATTTTCACGGGGAGCATGAAGCCGGTGACGATGGCCTTCTGGCCATTGAACTTCTTGATCGCGTCGGGAATCTGGTCCGCGACCGACGGCGGCAAGGTGCCGGGTTTCGCGTTGGGGTCGAATTCGGGCGGGACAAACTTGAAGCCCGCGAGGCGGTCGAAACCGAGGCGCGCATAGCCGTCCTCGATCGTGGGCGGTCCCTCCGGTTGGGTGGTCCCGCCCTTGGTGGGAGCGGGCGGCGGCGCAACGACCTTGGCGGTGGCCGCAGTTTCCGCGACTGAGGCGAGGCCGGAGGGGCGGTCGTCGGCGATGTTGTCGCCGCCGCTGCGCGGGGCTTCGCCGGACGCGCTGGGGGGCAGGAAGCCCGTGGCCCGCGCCGGACCCGCCGTGCACAGCACCGCGAGGACAGCCAGGGCGGCGGACAGGACGGAAGCGGGCGATTTTTTCAGCATGGGCGAAGACGGCACAAAAAGGAGAGATGAGCCGGGTCCGGGGAGGACACGGCTGGGAACACTTGGGTTCCGACCACGCTAGCCAATTTCGGCGCGGCGTCAAAGGTTTTGGCCGGGGCGAATAACTGTAGGAGCAGCTTTATGCCGCAATATTCGGCGCTGGCTGATGTTCGCGCAATGGCCGGACGAAAACAAAACTCCCTGCGCTCACGCGCAGGGCTACAAGACCTCATTGCTGCTCCCGAGCCACCGCGACGGGGGCGTCGCGGCCCCATTTCAAACCGGCGCGTTGGGGACAACGCGCCCCACCTTAAGCAAAGCACACGGGCAGGATGCCCGTGCTACGATTCGAGCCGGCCGGAACCGGGGTCGGCGACCCCGGCCACAGTCGAAACCAAGCAGGACGATGGGAACATGATCCCATAAAAACAAATAGGCCTCACGCAAGGTGAGGCCCTACAGGGGGATAAAGCTTCCGGGCCCAGGGCTTACTCGTCGGCTTCGGATTTGCGGGAGCGGGCGCCGGCGCCGGCCTTGCTCTTGCGCGAGGCCTTGGCGTTGAGCCAGAGGGATTCGTCCTTCGGGTTTTCGTTGAACCAGAAGATCTCGCCCTCGTGCTCGACGAAGGTGGGCTTGGCGTCGTCACCGGCGGGGAGCGTCAGGCCGGCGCCAAGGAGCGTGTTGAGCAGCTCGTCGGGGCTTTTCCCGAGCGTGCGCGCGAGGTGGCTGACCTCGCCGGAGACGCCGCTGCCGCGCTTGTTGGGCGTAAGGAGCAGGCGCACGGCCGACAGTGGAGAGGCCGGAGGGAGATTTTCGATTTTGGAATTTGGATTTTGGATCTGGCTCGCAGGGCTCGGTGCTGCCGCCGCGCCATTTTCCGGCTGCTGCCCGCTGGAATCTGGCGTCTGGCCTCTGCCTTCTGGCATCTGGCCGCCCGCCTCGGGCATGGCGCCCTCGGCCTCGGGTTTCTGTTCGCCACCGGTGCGGCGTTCCTGGCCGTTGATCCAGACGCCGTCGCGGCCGTCCTTGTTGAGCCAGTAAACGTAGGCGCCGATTTCGACGAAGACCGGCTTGTCGCCGGCTTTCTCCGGGGCATGGAGGCCCTGCGCGGCGAAGGCGGCGATGAGGTCGGCCTCGGTATGCCGGAGCGCACGGGCGAGGTAGCTGCTGCTGCCGGAGTAGCCGGGGCCGCGGCGGTTGCGGCGCATCATCGGACGGATCTTGGCGAGGAGATCCTCGCCGACGGGCAAGGGTTCGGGCGGGGAAGCCGGATCGGCGGCCGGGCCGACAGTGGATGCAGCCGCGGAAGCAGCGGACGAATCGGAAGGTGCGGTCTCGGCGGCACCGGCAGGCTGGGCGGCGCGGGCGGCCTGGACGGCTTGGCGTTCGACGGCGGCGGCCTCGCGCTTGGCGTTGGCCTCGGCGCGGCGGGCGTCCTGCTCGGCCTGGCGGGCGGCGCGTTCCTCGGCCTGGCGGACGCGGGCGGCCTGTTCGGCGGCAGCCTCGTCGGCGAGCGCGATGGCGACCGGGTCGGCCGGGTCGAGCTTTTTGGCCTGGACGGTGCGGAAGACCGGGCGCGGTTTTTCGCGGGTGTTGAGGAAAAACTGGCCGCGGTTGTTGGCGTTGAGCCAGTAGAGGTCGCCCTCGAACTCGAGATAATCGGGCGGAGCGTCCTCGTTTTCCGGAAGGATGAACCCGCATTCCTGGAGGGCGCTGATCAGGTCGGCCTCGGGCTGCTCCCAGCGCTTGCTGAGGTAGTCGATGGCGACGGACTGGCCGGGCCCGCGCTGGTTGCGGCGGAGGTGCGGCTTGATGGCCTCGAAGAAATTCGGGAGGTCGTCCTCGGAGCTGTCGAGATTGGCCCAGTCGTCGCCAGCGGCCTCGTCGGCGAGCGCCTCGGGGTCGTCGTCGCGCTCGGTGTCGCGGAGGCGGCGCAGGCCGTCGTCGCCGGCGTCGGGCGCGAGGGTGGCGGGCTTGTCGTCGCCGGGGGCGGCGGCGGGCTCGGTGCCGGCGCCGGCGAACTTCGCGGCGAATTCGGCGCGGAGCTTGTCGGCCTCGGCCTTGGCGGCGGCGGCGGCGGCAGTCTCGAGGGTCCAGTCGCGGAGCGTGGAGCGGCGGGCGACGCCGTTGAACGCGAGCGGGTTGGTCGGGAGGGTTTGAAAGTGAATGATCTCCCACTCGTCCTTGCCGAGCTGGTTGAGATGCGATTCCAGCAGGGCGGGCGTGGCGAAGCCGTGCGGGCCGCTGGTGATGTGTTTATATTCCCAAAGAGGCATGATGTGGATACGGGGTCCCCAAGGCATCCCAAATGCCCGGGGACTTGCCGAGCTAAATCGCGCGGGGGCGGGCGGCCCAAGGGCCCGTCCGGTCCGCAGCTTCGGACAAACCAGCCGGAATAAACCATCCCGCAGTTGCCTCCCACAGGCAACGCATCACATTCCGCCCGAACTTCCCCACCCTGCCGCCATGCACCTCCGCTTCCCGAAAGACTGGGCCCTGCCCGCCGCCGCCGTCACCCCCGAGCCGCTCTACCGTCTGGCCCAGCGGCGGGAATTTCTGAAGACGCTCGGAATCGGGCTGGCCGGCGCCGCGCTGCTGCGCCCGAGCGCCCTGCTCGCCGCAACGGCGGGATTCCCGGCGAAGGGCAACCCGCTCTACCCCGGCACGGCGCTCAAGCCCACGGCCGAGGAGTATGTCACCAGCTTCAACAATTTCTACGAGTTCGGCACGGACAAGAGCGAGCCCAAGGATTATGCGAATAAGGGCTGGAAGACCGACCCGTGGACCGTCGAGCTGGCCGGCCTGGTGAACCAGCCCGCGAAGTTTGACGTCAACGAACTCGTGAAAAAAATCGGCGGCCTCGAGGAGCGCGTCTACCGGCACCGCTGCGTCGAGGCGTGGTCGATGGTGATCCCCTGGGACGGTTTCCCGCTGGCGAAGCTGGTTGCGCTGGCGGAGCCGAAGCCCGAGGCGAAATACGTGAGATTTGTCTCGTTCAACGATCCGGCGCATGCGGTCGGGCAGAAGGAGGGCAACCTCGACTATCCCTATGTCGAGGGCCTGCGCCTCGACGAGGCGACGCACGAGCTGGCCTTCATTGCGACCGGCATCTACGGGAAGGCGCTGCCGAACCAGAATGGCGCGCCGCTGCGGCTGGTGACGCCGTGGAAATACGGCTTCAAGGGAATCAAGTCGATTGTGCGGATCGAGTTCACGGCCGCACAACCGAAGAACACCTGGAGTGTGATGGCGCCGGACGAATACGGCTTTTATGCCAACGTGAATCCGAAGGTGGACCACCCACGCTGGTCGCAGGCGAGCGAGCGCGTGATCGGCGCCGGCCTCCTCGGGGGCCGGCAGGCCACGCTGATGTTCAACGGCTATGAGAAACAGGTCGCGGCCCTCTACAAAGGGATGGATCTGGCGAAGAATTTCTGAGACGAGCTTTGGCCGCAAAAAGGCGCAAAAAAGGCGGCGGCTTGAATGCGAGCCGGGTAGTGTGCTCCAGACGCTAACTCAGGCCGATTTCCCCATTCATCCCGGCCAGAAATTGTTCGACGCTTGCGATTTCTGCGCCTCCTTGCGGCAATTTCCCCGTGTCCTTCCCCGAAAAACTTCTCCGGTCGAAAGTGTTCATCTGGACGCTGCTCGTGCTCCCCGGGCTGTGGCCGGTGTGGCCGGTGTTTGTTTCCGGCAACCCGTCGGTCGGGGCGGACCCGCTGAAGTATGTGCTGCACCACTACGGCTTCGTCGCCTGCGTGCTGCTCGCGACCGTGCTGGCGTTCACGCCGCTGCGGGTGCTGTTCCCGAAATCCAAGCTGGCCCTCGCGCTCAACCGCCACCGCCGGCTCGTCGGGGTGGCGGGCTTCGCCTACGCACTGCTTCACCTCACCGCCTACCTGTTCCACGACGGCTGGGCCACGCTGGTGCACGACGTGTGGGCCAAGCCCAAGACGTTCATCCTCGCCGGGCTGGGGGCGTTCACGATCCTGCTCGTGCTCGCGATCACGAGTGTGAACGCGTTCGTCCGCTGGCTCGGCGGCAAACGCTGGAAGAACCTGCACCGCCTCGCCTACCTCGCCGCAGCCCTCGCCGCCTACCACCAGATCTACGCGCGCAAACTCTTCCCCGTGCAGGTGCTCTGGATCTTCGGCCCGCTGGTGGTGCTGGAGATTCTGCGTGTCGTCCGGCAGCGGACCGCTGCGAACCCCGAGGCACGGGAAAAAATGTAGGCGGGGTGCCCTCACCCCGCTTTTGGCGAGGCGCGGGGTGAGGGCACCCCGCCCACAAAAGCACCGACTGGAGCAGGCTGGCCTCCGCACCGACTTTCTGCCAAACCGCGCCATGCCCCTGATCGACCATCTCCTGGCCAATGTGACCGTTCGCAAGGCGATCTGGAAGCTCTGGTATCCGTTCCTCACCCGGCGGCTCCGCGGCGAAGAAGTGCTGTTTCTCAACTACGCCTACGAGGAGGAGCCGCCACTGGGCCTCCCGCTGGCACCGGCGGACGAACCCAACCGCGCGTGCATCCAGCTCTACCACCATGTCGCCACCCAGGCCGACCTGACCGGCCGGGACGTCCTCGAGGTGAGCTGCGGCCACGGCGGGGGTGCGTCCTACGTGGTGCGCACGCTCCGCCCGCGAAGCTACACGGGCCTCGACCTCAATCCGACCGGCGTCCGCTTCTGCCGGCAGCGCCACCGGATCGAGGGTCTCAGCTTCGTGCAGGGCGACGCGCAGAGCCTGCCGTTTGCGGACGGATCGTTTGACGCCGTACTCAACGTGGAGGCGTCGCATTGCTATCCGGTTTTCCCGCGCTTTCTGGCGGAAGCCGCCCGGGTGTTGCGGCCCGGCGGACACCTGCTTTACGCGGACTTTCGATTCACCACTGGCATCCCCGCATGGGAGCAGGCGGTGGCCGCCGCCCCGCTGACGACGGTGCGCCGCCGCGTCATCAACGCCGAAGTCCTGCGCGGGTTGGAAAAGAATTCCGAGCGATCGATGGAGCTTATTGTTAAGCACTTGCCGAAATTTATGCACGGGCTCGGCCGAGATTTTGCCGGCATCGACGGCTCCCGGATCCATACGGCGGTCCGGGACGGGGCGCTTTCCTACCGGTCGTACTGCCTGCAAAAGCCCGGGGCGTGAATCGCGATGCGGCCGGCCCCGGCCATGGAAAGACCGCGGCCTTCCGGGCCCGGAAGAGTCCGATCGGTGGAGACGCCCGGCGGAGGGCAGCGAGGGCACTTTGGTTCGCCATTGCTGTCTGATGGAATATCACCAAGAAAGGCTACATCATGAAAACCCTGCTCCGCCTACTTGCCGGCATGCTGTTCATGGCTGCGTCCTGGATGCCCGCCCAGGAGTCAACCCCGTTACCCCGACCGCAGCGACGTTTGCCCCGGATCAAATCGACCAGCTGCTTGGTCCCATCGCCCTCTATCCCGACAGTCTGCTGGCACTGATCCTGCCCGCGTCCACCTCGCCAGTCGACGTGGTGCTCGCCGCCCGTTACCTCGCAGCGGGTGGTGATCCCGGCCAAATCGACCAGCAGCCGTGGGACGAAAGCGTCCGGGCGCTGACCCGCTATCCCGAAGTGCTGCGCTGGATGGATGCCAATCTTGCTTGGACCGCCCAGCTTGGGCGGGTGTTTGCCGCCCAACCGACTGAAGCCATGGTGTCCATCCAGCATCTGCGGGCCCAGGCGAGCTGGGCCGGCACGCTGAACGGCTCCGCCGAGCAAACGGTGATCTACGAAGGCGGAGTGATCCGCATCGTGCCGGTGCAGGCCGGGGTGATCTACCTGCCGATCTATGATCCCGAGGCGGTGTATGGGTTGAATTCAACCGAAGGCCAATCGACCGTGAGCTTCATCGCCGTCTATCATGCCGGACTGGGGCTGAACTTTGAGTTTGATTGGAACCGCCGGACACTCTGGGTGGCGGACGGGCGCCCCCCGGGTGGCGGACAGCGTTTGGTGGTCGATCAAATTGGCCGGCGGCCCGGACCGGAGCGGCATGCCTGGCAACCCGCCTCGATCCGCGGGCCCGCCCCCACGCCGGAATCCGACCGAACCAGGGTGGATCTGGTCCGACCCACCCCCCTTCGATCCACTCCAGTCGTCCCAACCTCAACGCGGTCCTCTGACCGGGGCCGCAGCGATCCGGCCAGCCGCGCGGCGGACAGTGTCCCCCGCAGCCAGCCCGATGGGGTCGGGCCGCCGGCGGCGGTCCGCGCCGTTCCGCTCCCGGACGCCGTCCCGCGAGCCAGCCGTCCCGTCCAGACAGCGGATCCGGCCACGTCGGCAGTGGCATCGCCGGCCAGCCGCAATCAGGGCAATACCGTCAACCGTGCCGGGGGCTCCCCGCCCCGGAGTGCTCCCGCTGCGGCCGCCAGCACTGCGCCCGCGGCACCGCTTTCACCCCCGGCCACCACCCCGCGCGAGAGCCGGCCGCAAACCATCCGCGGAGCGACACCCGCAGCTCCTGAGGCAGCTTCGCCGGCGCCGCCGGAGGTTCGTTCCAAGTCCCGGGATGAATCCACCCCCCCGGCCGGCGCCGGCAAAGCTTCCGCGGCGGTTCCCCCGCCAGCCGCTGCGCCCCCTGCCGCGGCACGCGATTTCCGGCCCTCCCCCACCCGGCCGAACCCGACCACCCCGCCAGTATCCGCCCCGGCCCCGCCCTCGCTCGGGCGCGAGCGTGCGCCCGCCCCGGCGGCGACGCCGGCCCCGCCACCCGCTCCCAGCGCTTCGATGCGCCCCGGGCCACCCCCGGCACCCCCGGCACCAGCGCCGGCGACCACGCCCGCGGACGACAAAAAGAAAAAGGAGTAGGACGGCGCCCAGCAATGAGCCCGGCGGCCGCGCTGCCGGTTCAGCCGGCCGGGAGGAACTGGGCGCGGACGGTTTCCAGCAGTTCGCGCGCACCGAGCGGTTTGGCGATGATGCAGGTCGCGCCGGCGGCGCAGAGTTCGACGTAATTCGCCTGGTCGGTCAGCCCGCTGGTCGCAATGATGCGGAGCGTTGGATCGAGGGCGAGCAGCGCGCGGATCAGCGTGACCCCGTTCATCACCGGCATCATCACATCGGTCAGCACCAGCCGCACCTCGCCCCGGTATTGCACGTAGCTGGCCAACGCGTCCTCGCCATCCCGGGCGGTCAGCACCCGATAGCCGTGGGTCACCAGCATCAGCTGGGTCACCGTCCGGACGGGTTCCTCGTCATCGACCACAAGGATGAGTTCGCCCTGGCCGCGGGGGAGGTCGTCGGGCTCCTCCGCCGTGGACTCCGGCGCGGCCCCCGGTGCGGCGGGCAGATGGACGGTGAACGTGGTGCCATGGCCGGGGGTGCTGACGACCGTGATGAAGCCGCCGTGGCTGCGGATGATGCCGAGTGCGGTGGAAAGCCCGAGCCCGGTGCCCTTGCTGAGCGGTTTGGTGGTGAAGAACGGTTCGAAGATGCGGCCAACCAGATCGAGCGGGATGCCGTGGCCGGTGTCGGCCACGCGAACGGTGACATAGGGACCGGGACGGGTGGGCGGATGGGCCTGCACCTCGGCCGGCCCCAGTTCCACGTTGTGCGCCGTGAGGGAAAGCCGGCCGCCATCGGGCATGGCGTCGCGGGCGTTGACGCAGAGGTTCATCAGCACTTGGTGGAGCTGGGTGGGGTCGCCGATGACCGGACGGAGGTCGCGGGCCGCCTCCTGCTCCAGCACGAGGTCGCGGGGAAACGTTTCCCGCATGATGGTGATCATCTCATCAAGCAGTTCCCGCACCTGCACGCTGATGCGCTCGCCCCCGACCCCGCGGCTGAAGGTGAGGAGCTGACGGATGACCCCGCTGCCGCGGAGGCCCGAATGCTGGATAAGGCGGAGCATCTCCCGGTCCGCCTCGTTGGAGGCGCGGGTCAGGAGCATCTCGACGCCCATGACGATCGGAGCCAGGATATTGTTCAGGTCGTGGGCAATGCCCCCGGCGAGGGCGCCGATGGCCTCCATGCGCTGCGCCCGCAGGAACTGCTCCTGCAGCTCCTTGGCCTTGGTGATATCCTCGGCCACTCCGACAATCCGCCGAATCTCCCCCTGGTCGCCGCGGACCGGAAACGCGCGGGCGCGGATCCAACGCTCCGTGCCATCCGGCCGGATGATGCGAAACTCCTCGTCGTAAGTGCCAAGGGCCTCCTGGGAGTTCGCGGCCTGCACGACCCGCTCGCGGTCCTCGGGCCGGATGGCCTCGCTCCAGGTGTGGGGGTCGGCATACAGGCTGGCGCAGGTGCGGCCCCAGATCGCCTCGTAGGCGGGACTGATGTAAAGCATCCGGGCCCGGTCCGGGCTGGAGATCCAGAAGACCTCGTGGATGGTCTCGGCCAGTTCACGGAACCGCTCCTCGCTGGCGCTGAGCGCGGCGGCGGCGATCTGCCGTTCCCGGCGGTGCCGGCCCTCGGCGAGTGCATGGGTGACGGCCATGCCGAGCCGGGTGAGTCGGTCCTTCAGCAAGTAGTCGGTCGCCCCCTGCTTGATCGCGGCCACGGCAGTCTCCTCGCCGATGGTCCCCGATACGATGATAAACGGGATCAGCCGTCCGGAGGCCCGCAGCAGCTCCAAGGCGCGGAGGCCGTTGAACTGCGGCATTTCATAATCCGAAATCACCAGCTCGGGTTCCTCCGCGAGCCGCGCGAGATACTCCGGCTCGGTGTCCACGCGCTGCCAGGCGGGGGCGAAGCCGGCCCGGCGCAGCTCCCGCACTAGCAGCTCCGCGTCGGCGGGGCAGTCCTCGACAATCAGGAGCCGGAGCGGTTGGTCCATCGGTCAGCCGGCGGAGGCCGGGGATTGGTTGAGGATCAGCCAGTAAAAGCCCAGGTGGCTCACGGCCCCGGCAAACTGCTCGAAGTTCACCGGTTTCACGATGAAGCTGTTCACCCCGAGTCCATAGCTTTCGACCAAGTCACTCTGTTCCTTCGAGGAGGTGAGCACGACCACGGGGATGGCCCGGGTGCGGGGGTCGCCCTTGACGCGTTTCAGCACCTCGAGCCCGTCGACCTTGGGCAGCTTGAGGTCGAGGAGGATCAGCTTCGGGCCGTCCTCGATCCGGCGGGTGGAGTAAGTTCCCTCGCAAAAGACGAAATCGAGGGCCTCGGCCCCGTCGCGGACGACGTGGATGCTGTTGGCCAGATTGGCTCGGTGCAGGGCGCGCAGCGTCAGTTCCAGATCCTCCGGGTTGTCCTCGACGAGCAGCAGTTCGATGGCGGGAGAGGCGTTCATGACGGGCGGTCGGGTTCCAGGGTAAAGAAGAAGGTGGCTCCGCGGTCGACGGCGGCCTCGGCCCAGACCCGCCCGCCGTGACGGTGGACAATGCGCTGCACGATGGCGAGGCCGACGCCGGTGCCCTCGTAATCCTCCGCGCGGTGGAAGCGCTGGAAGACCCCGAACAGCTTGCCGGCATAGCGCGGATCGAAGCCGGTGCCGTTGTCGCGGACAAAGTAGACCCCGACGCCGTTGACCGGGAGGCAGCCGATCTCGATCACGGCCTCGGGCCGCCGCCCGGTGTACTTCAGGGCGTTTGAGAGCAGGTTGGTCCAGACCTGCCGGACGAGCGCCAGATCGCCAAAGCACGTCGCCAGGTCACCGAGGCGGACCTCGACGCGGCGATCCGGCCAGGGCGCCCCCAACTCGGCCAGCACCGCCCGCACGAGTTCCCCCGGATCGATCATCCGACGGCTCAACTCCTGACGGCTGATCCGGGCGAACCGCAGCAGATCGTCGATCAATGCCCCCATCCGCTGGGCGCTCGCCCGGATGGTCTGCAGCTGCCGGTGGCCCTCGGCGGGCAGCAGCGGCCCGAAATCCTCCAACACCGCGAGGGAAAATCCGTCAACCGCCCGCAGCGGGGCTCGCAGGTCGTGGGAAACGGAATAGGAAAACGCCTCGAGTTCCTGGTTGGTCTCCTCGAGCAGGCGGGTGCGTTCGACGACGCGCTGCTCCAGCTGTTCGGCGTGCTCCTGCAGCTGGGTGTGCAGCCGCTTGAGCTCGGCCTCGGCCTGTTTGCGCTCGGTTACGTCGCGGCCGACGACGACCGAGCCGACCACCGCCCCGGCCTGGTCGCGGATCGGGGCAAAGCTGTAGCTGCCGACCCAGGTGGCGCCGGTATCCTTGCGGCGCAGCGTATACTCGATGCTTTCGCCCGTCTCACCCCGCAGTGCCCGCGGCACCGCCCACTGCTCCAGCGGGGCGAGCCGGCCGTCCGCCAGATAGACTTCCAGAAATTCGGGGTATTCGGCCAGGGTCTTGGCGCACTCGTCCTTGTTCCGGAATTTGTGGAACGTGGCAAAGGCCTCGTTGAATTCGATGAACCGCCCGTCCGCATCGGAGATGAAGATGGCGTCGGTCATGCTCGCCAGCGCCGCTTCCAGCTTGGTCCGGTTGGTCTGCGCCGCCACCTCGGCCAGTTTGCGCGCCGTGATGTCCTCGGAGAAGATGACGATGCCGCCGATCCGGCCGTCCACGCCGTGCCAGGGGCGGACTTCCCAGCGAAGCCAGTCGACCGAGCCGTCGGGCCGCACGAACATGTCCTCGTCGCACTTCTCGACCGCCCCGGCGAGGCAGCGCCGGTGAATCTCAATCCACCGCGCCGGGAGTCCGGGAAAGACCTCGTAGTGGCTCCGGCCGACGAGTGACTGCGTCCCCAGCCGGTACACCTCCATCCAGCGCCGACTCACCACCCGGTACCGCATGTCGCAATCGAGCATGGCGATGGCCGCCGGGCTGTGCTCCGCGTAGAGCCGAAACTGCTCCTCGCGCTCCCGCAGCGCGGCCTCCGCCCGGCGGCGCTCCGTGATGTCGCGCGCCACTTTCGAGGCGCCGATAATCCGGCCCCGGGCGTCCCGGATGGCGGAGACGGTGACCGAGACGTCGACCGGAGTGCCGTCCCGGCGCAGCCGCACGGTGTCGAAATGCCGGACGCTGTCCCCGACCCGGATCCGGTCGAGAATTGTCGCCTCCTCATGCTGGCGGTCCGGCGGAATCAGCCGCGTGATCGGCTGGCCGACCATCTCGCCTGCGGGAAAGCCGAAGATCTTTTCCGCCCCGGCATTCCAGCTCAGGACGATTCCGGACAGGTCCTTGCTGATGATCGCATCGTCCGACGACTCCACGATTGCGGCCAGCCGGGCGGCCGCCTCCTCGGCCTGCCGGCGCGCCGTGACATCCCGCATCACAGTGAGGAGGCAGGCCTCGCCACCGAAGGTGATCCGGCGCGAGGAAATGTTAAACACCACCCTGCGACCGTCCGTCAGGCCAAGCAGCGCTTCGTGGTTCAGGCATTCCCCCCGGGCCTCCACCTGCTGCAGGAAGGCCGCCCGCTCCTCCTCGCTGAGCCAGTTCGCGTATTCCCGGGCGGGATGGCCGATGACCTGGTCCGGCGTGCGGCCCCAGAGCTGGCAGAGCGCCTCGTTGGCCTGGATGACGGTGTGGTCGGCCAGCCGGGAAACCACCACACAGTCCGGGCTCAGGCGGAACGATTTGGCAAACAGCTCCTCGCTCTCGCGCAGGGCCTTCTCCGCCAGCTTGCGCGCGGTGATGTCCGCGCGGATCGCGATGTACTGGCGGGGCCGGCCGGCCCCGTCGAGAAACGGCACGATCGTCGTGTCGACCCAGTAGAAAGTGCCGTCCTTCGCCCGGTTCCGGATCTCACCCTTCCAGACCCGGCCGCCCGCGATGGTCGTCCACAGCTCCCGGATGAACGCCTTCGGGTGGTAGCCCGAGTTGATCAGGCGGTGATCCTGGCCGATCAGCTCGGCCCGGGAATATTGGGAAATGGCGCAAAACTTGTCGTTCACCGCCGTGATCCGCCCCGCCGGATCCGTCACCGCAACGATGGCGTGCTCGTCGAGCGCAGCCTTGAGGTCGTCAATCTCACGGAGGGAAGTCCGGAGCTGCGCCGCCGGCGAGTCCGGATCCGGCCAGCCACCGGGCGGAGGGGAAGCGGTGGACATGGGCGGAGACGTCTGGCGGGCGGAGCAGCGGCGGGCCGCAGAAAGATCAGTCGGTCGATGGCAGACCCAGAGCAGCCGGCGAACCCAGCGTCAGCGGCAAATTGAGGTTCTTCCGGTTTCTTAGTGGGTGGATGAGGGCTGAAGGTGAGGCAGCATCTTGAGCTTCCCACAGTGAAACAGAATCCGGGTGCGGTAGTTGGTGAAGGAGCGGAAGCCACGGGCATCGGCCTTGAGGGCTTGGATGC
>CAIQQB010000097.1 GCA_903873805.1 uncultured Opitutia bacterium
CCCCCGTGCAGTAGTTCAAAGCCGAGAAAGATCATCAGGCCCGTCGAAATGAACAGCGGCATAGCCGAGGCCAATTCAGACGCAAACAACAAGCCGATTGCAGCCGCTATTGCTGTGGCGATACCGGCCGTTCTTTCCTTGGCGCCTACCTTTTCTGCCAGCGTAGTCATACCTAAATCAGCGAAACCCACCGGTCCACCGAATGCTCCCGCCAAAATATTGGCGAGGCCTGCGGAGCGTAATTCGGCGTTGGCATCAATCTCGCGACCAAAGATGAGCTCCAATCCACTTGTGTTAAGTAGTAAATTGATAATGTTCAACCCTGCTGCTGCCGCTATGGCCGGCAGTGCCAATGCAACCATTCCCCAATCGGCATTCATGACGATCTGGTTTGGCAACAGTAACGTTATGGAGGCGTCGCCGTTGATGGAGGGCAGCCATTCCCATACGCGCGCCTGCTCATGGCTGATCCCAAGCATGGACAGAACGGTATAGAAAGCGCCGCCCGAACCGATCAGCACAGCAGACGCCGTCATCGAGTGGGAAAACCGCCTCACGGCCCACATCAAAAGGAGTGCAAATGCAAAGGCTGGAACTACCTTACCGAGAACCACTGGCTCTGCCAGCCGGGCTATAATTCTTGCTGACTCGTGCTCATCAGTCAGCACCATGGTAAGCGTTCACTCCCCGGTTTCCAGGGTGCAACGAAGTGCCTCTGCGTTGAATCCCAACGGATTTCCAGCTTGTCAAACCGCCGGAGTTCTGATTCGTTGGGGGCATGAAGTCGAAGGCACCGCCTGACCTGTCCCGCATGAACCGCGCAGTCTTCGAGGCGCTGGACCACGACGAACTTGTCGAATTGACTTGCCGTCTTCACACCATGGCCACCGACTTGGCCGAGCGTTTGGCGATGAACTCGACCAACAGCTCGCGACCGCCCTCCTCGGATCTGCCGTTCGGGACTGGCGGCGGTGGCGTTGTCGGTGGTGCGGGGGGCGCGCCGGGAGGCGCAAGCACGGCGGCGCCCGTCCCTTCCAGAAAGCCGCCGCAGCCGAGTGGTCGCAAACCCGGTAAGCAGCCTGGCGCCAAGGGGAAATGGCGGACCGAACCGCTGAAGGCCGAGCGCACCGAGCGCCTGTGGCCTCGCGCCTGCGATGGCTGCGGCATGCCGCTGGAGATGTGGGACAAGGAGGTGCGGACCGGCGCCGCCTTCCCCGTGCTGGAGCTGGAACGCACGCCGGGCGGCATCCGGATCGCCTGCGTCGAGCACCGCTATCAGGTCGTGCTTTGCACCTGCGGCCATGAGACCGAGGCCCACCCGGCCGTCGGCGTCCTGTCGTTCCTGGACGGACGCAAACGGCAGCTCCATCTGACCGAGCGCTGTCTGGTCGCCCCATCGCTGGCCGCCTTCATCGCGGCGCTGGCCATCCGCCATCACCAGTCTCGCCGGAAAATCCGCGAGTTTCTGGTCACGTGGTTCGGCGTGCCGCTCTCGGTCGGCTCGATCGACCGCTGCATCCGTGAGGTTGGCGTCGCCTGCGAGCCGGTCGTCGAGGACCTGCTCGACGAAGTGCGCGCCGCCGGCATCATCCATGCCGACGAGACCCCTTGGTATCAGGGCATCCTCAACCGCTGGCTCTGGGTTGTGCTGACCGCGACCACCGCCGTCTTCCGCATCGGCAGTCGCCGCCACGAGGAAATCCGCGATCTGCTCGGCGACGCCATCGTCGGCTGGCTCGTCACCGACGGCTACGGCGCCTACCGCGACTACGAGAAGCGGCAACGGTGTGTGGCTCACCTCATCCGCAAGGGGTTGGCCCTTGCGGGGGGACTTTCTCCAGATGGGGTCCGGTTCGGCGAGTGGTTGGTCCGCGAACTCCGCGGCCTGATCCACGCCGTCGCCGAGGACGAAGGCCATTCCACACTCAATCCGATCCAGGCCCGGTTGAAGCGCGCCTGCAAGCTCCACCGCGACCACGAGACCGAGAAAATCAGGGCGCTCGCCCGCGAGGTTCTCAATGACTGGGCGGCCATCGTCGCCTTCGTCCGCAATCCGTATCTGCCGGCCACGAACAATGAGGCCGAGCGCGCCCTGCGCATCGCGGTCATCGCTCGCCGCCTAAGTTTCGGCACCCGCAACGAGGAGGGCAGCGCCGCCTATGCCGCCTCCCTGTCCGTCGTCGAGACCTGCCGTCGTCGTCATATCGATCCCTGGTCCTATATTGCCGAAACGCTCGCGCGCGCGCGAGCCGGTTTCATGCACACCCCCATTCCCGCTGCGGCCTGAGCAAAAAGGGAGAGTGAACGCTTACGATTTTTCAACGATTCCCACTTCGTATGCAACGCTCGCTCCTGATAACGTGCTAATGCCATCCGGCAACCAATTCCTCTATCTTCGCGAGGCAGGGGGAAGCAGCAGCGGCAGTAGCTCGTCATCAAGTGGTGGGGGGTCCGGTTCGTCGTCTTCAAGCAGCAGCGGCGGCAGTTCATCGTCGAGCAGCGGTAGCTCCAGCTCGTCATCATCAAGTAGCGGTGGTGGTAGTTCGTCATCGAGCAGCGGAAGCTCCAGCTCATCATCATCGTCGAGCAGCAGCGGAGGTAGTTCGTCGTCAGGAAGCGGTAGCAGCAGCGGGTCCACCAGCACTCCGCTTCCGACATCCACGACTGACAACGCAGCGGCCACGGCGGTGCGTGCCGCGACTAATCCGCCTCCG
>CAIQQB010000098.1 GCA_903873805.1 uncultured Opitutia bacterium
CCCTCCCCCTGCACCCCCTCCCATATTAACTTATTTTACCCGATCCGCTGTCCAACGGACGGGGACCACCTCACCATGCCCCGAAATGGAGGCTGCGATTGCGCGCGGCAATTCCGGATAGGCTTTTTTAAAAGCGCTGATTTCTCTCTGTGTTGAATCAAACTGGACACTCAATGCAAAATTATCATTAGCTGCCTTCCTGACTATGACCATCAGTTGGCGGTCATCCTTTGTCTTGAAAACATACCCATAGGAAACGGATGGGCCCATCAACGGCGAGCATTCGTCGAAGACCAACTCAAGGGCCGCTTTGGCGTAGGTGGTTGCGAAAACCGCCATGAAAATAATCAGCGCGATTTTCCATCGCCGCCCCCCATGAGTTTGAAGCAACCGCACGGGGTCAGGTCTTGACCGTTGACAAGCCATTCTAAAAGTACCGCTGCCGTAGGCTCGAGTGGTGTCAAAGCCTGGCCGGGGACGACCGTGACACAATCCAAAATGGCGCTGGGCTAGAACTGGGGGTAGCGCGATCTGCACGGTCTCAATCAGCACCAAACGGGTGGTCCGGGCAAGCCGGAAGGCGGGCTGGACGGGGTTGAAAACTCGCCCGAGTTTGGAATCCCCGCGGGCTTGGCAAAGCCCACCCGCTCCGCCACAACCGACACCATGCCGCTGCTCGCCCTCCTGCTCCTCGTGCCCCTGCTCTGCCTCTGGGCCAGCCTCCACCTGCGCCGGCAGCAGCGCCTCCTTCACGACCTGCCTACCTCCAAGGCCGACGGCGTCTTCATCGGTCTCGTCGAGCTCAAGGGTACCGCCGAGTCTCCCTCACCCCTCTGCAGCTATCTGGCCGGCCAGTCCTGCATCCACTACGCCTGGCGCGTCGAGGAACACTGGTCCCGCACTGTCATCGAGAACTATACCGACGACAAGGGCCGTCCCCAGACCCGCACCCGCCACGAAAGCGGCTGGACCACCGTCGCCGAGGGTGGCGAATCCCAGGATTTCTACGTTCGCGACGATTCCGGCGCCGTCCTCGTGCGGCCCCAGGGCGCCAAGATCGACCCACTGCCGTTCTTCAACGAGACCGTGGGCCGCGGCCATCCGCTTTACTACGACAAGGGCCCGCCGACCGCCGTCGCAGACTCCGACCATGAGCGGCGTTTTGCCGAGACCGGACTTCCGCTGCACGTGCCCCTGTTTGTCGTCGGCCAGGCCCGCGAACGCGCCGACGTGGTCGCCCCCGAAATCGCCGCCAGCCGCGACGCCGCGATGTTTCTCATTTCCACCCGCAGCGAAGAAAAGGTGCAGTCGGGCTACGCCGGCTGGTCCTGGTTCTGGTGGGCGCTCGGCCTGCTCGCGACCGGCGTGCCGCTGTTCATCGGATTTTCCGACGCCCGCCGATCGCCCATCGGTCCCCCCATCCTGCTGGCCGCGCCGCTCGCCATCTATCTTTTCCTCTGGGCGACCGGCTGGATCTGGATGGCCTTCAACAGCCTCGTCGGCCTGCGCAACCGCGTGCGCCAGGGCTGGTCGCTGATCGATGTGCAGCTCAAGCGCCGCCACGATCTCATTCCCAATCTTGTCGCCGCCGTGTCCGGCCTGACCGCCCACGAGCAGACGGTGCAGACCGCGCTCGCCGCCCTCCGCGCCCAGGCGCAGGCCACGCCGCCCGGCGCCGCCGGGCCGGACTTCGACGGCCTGGTGGGTTCGCTCTGCGCCGTGATCGAGAAATATCCCCAGCTCACCGCCCAGCCCAGTTTCGGGGCGCTGCACCGCAGCCTGGTCGAGACGGAGCAGCGCATCGCGCTCGCGCGGACCTATTACAACGATATTGCCACGCACTTCGCCACCCGCCTGGAACAAGTGCCCGACCGCTGGATCGCCCGCCTGGGCGGCATGCGCCCGGAGCCGCTGCTCGGCGCCGAAAATTTCGAACGCGCCCCGGTCGCCGTGTCTTTCGCACGCTGAAGTGCATCCGACGGGTCATGCTGTTGAGAACAGCTCCTGCGTTAGGATTCCCGGGTCAAACGCCATGGCATTGCCGAAAGCTGTAGCCGGGGTCGCTGACCCCGGGCCGTGGGATTGTTGTATCTCAAACCCCGGGGTCAGCGACCCCGGCTACAACTAAGCCGAACATAGCGTGAAAAGGAAATGGCATCTGCCGGGGCATCACAGTAGGCCAGCTCGTTGAGCTGGCTCCGAGCGGCCAAGCCAGGTCAGCGACCTGGCCTAAAGGTGAAGCCAAGTTCAAAGGCAGGATCTCAACTGCGGTGCCGCCGTCGTCCTGCGCTCCTAGGGGCGGAGTGGCACAATTTGCTATTTGCCGCCGTAGGTCGGGCTTCACGCCCGACGTGTCGGGGATAAACCCTGACCTACCATTCGCTAACTGTACCACTACTCCTACGGGACGGGCGTCATCGGGTCCGGGAAGTAGTTGGCGCGCCGCCGGGCGCTGTGGCCCTTCGCTTCCGTCCGCTCCGCGGGGGTGCTGTAGGGCTGGCGCCGATACCCCGGCCGGGCCGGATCGGCGGCGCAACGGATCTGGAAATCCTGCATCCGGTCGAACACCGCGGGCAGTTGGTCCGGCTGCGGATAGTCGTCCAGGCCCGAGCGTTCGAGCGCGTCCAGCAGCTCGTGCACCGCCTCGAGCGTCGACAGGCAGCCGGGCTGCGGCTGCTGTTTGATGAGATACCGGCTCGGGGCCGTGGGCGTGAACATCAGCCGCGGCAGCCGCTGCAGGCTCGGGCTCAGCTTGAGCATCTTCCGCGCGCCGCTCCAGGTCGCGTCGAGCAGCACCACGGTGAGCCGCCGTCCGCCGAGGTCGGCGGGGGTGAGGTCGCCACGGGAGAGATTGCGGGCGGCCGGTCCCGGATAGAGCAGCACGGTGAAGCTGGCCGGATCGCGGAGCAGCGCCTGGACGGCCTCGTGGCCGTCAAAGGCGAGGCCCATGTGCAGCTCGCTGTTGGGCAGACAGAGGTGGGTGAGCCGGCCGGTGCCGGCCTTCTCCTGCTTGAATTCCTTCGGGTGCATCAGGAACACGAATCGGGTGCGTGTCGGCATCGGCCGGAGGCTGGGACACCAGCAGAGCGGCTTCGGCCAGAAGCAGCGGTAACACGTTTCGCGACTCATGCGGGAGGATCCTTGGATTTTCGGTCGTAGGGCCTCACCTCGCGTGAGGCCTGGTCTGCTTCCCCCCGCCGGTAAGGCTCGACGCAAGGTCGAGTCCTACGGGATTAATCGGCAGCGCCATCGGTTTCATGGGAGAGGAAGCACCCGGAGGCGGGCCGGAGCCAAGCCCGAAGTGAAGGAACCTGCCGGTTCCCGGCTCTCCCGAACCGGGTCACGCACTTCATGTAGCCCGCTTCGGCAGAAGCGGGACCGTCGCTCAAACCAGCGCATTGAGGTCAATGCGCTCCACCTCAAACCGCGTTAAACCATTCCGGAGGGTTCGCCCGGCCTGGGGGGCAAAAACTCACCGGACGTTGGCATCGCGCATGAAACAGGCTCCCTGCGCTCACGCCCAGGGCTACTTTCCGGAATTTCACCAGTCGATCCTCACGGCGCCGCGGAGCCGGCGGCGAGGGCGAGGTCGCGGCAGGCCTTTAGGTCGAGTTTCCCGGTCCCGAGCACGGGGATTTTGTGCACCTGGCGGATGACGCGGGGGATCCAGAGATTGGGGAGGCCGACCTCGAGCAGTTTTTCGCGCACCAGATCGGCGGTCAGCTCGAGGGTCGTCAGCAGCACTAGGACCTCGCCCTTGGCCGGATCCGGCACGCCGACCACGGCCAGCGCGTAGCCGTCGCCCGGGTCGAGGGCGAGGGCGGTGCCGAGCCGCTGCTCGATGGTGCCGTGCGGGACCATTTCGCCGCCGATCTTGGAGAAGCGCGAGAGCCGGCCCTCAATGAAGAGGAAGCCGTCCTCGTCAAACCGGCCGAGATCGCCGGTCACAAACCAGCCGTCGTAGAACGCCGCCCGGGTCTTGGCCTCGTCCTGCAGGTAGCCCTGGAACACATTGGCCCCCCGGAACACGACCAGCCCGGTGGCGGTGAGGGGGAGCTCCTCCAGCGTATCCGGGTCCAGAATACGCGCGGTCATGCCCGCGACCATGCGGCCGACGGAGCCCAGCCGTTTGCCCGCCTGGGGTTCGGCGGTGGCGGTGGGCCGGGGCGGGTGGTGCTGGTTGATGTTGGCGGCGGGGGAGGTTTCGGTGAGCCCGTAGCCCTGGAGGATCTCGAGGTGGAATTTTTCGAAAAACGCCTCGTAGAGGTCGGTCGGCAGCTTTTCCGCCCCCGACACGACGATTTCCAGCGAACGCAGGTCCGCCCGCTCGGCCTTCTTCAGCAGGGGCCGCAGGAACGTGGGGGCGCCGATCAGGACGGTGCACTCCTCCTCGCGGATAGCCTCGACGATCTTGCGCGTCTCCAGCGGGTTCGGGAGCGTGACCACCCGGCAGCCGCAGAGCAGCGGATACCACAGGCTGACGGTGAAGCCGAAGCTGTGAAACACCGGCAGGCAGGCGAGCAGGATGCCGGTCTCGGGCATGATGGAGAGCGAGGCGATCTGCGCGCAGTTGGCGAAGAGGTTGCGGTGGGAGAGCACCACGCCCTTTGGCTCGCCCGAGCTGCCGCTGGTGAAGAGCAGCCCGGCGGCCGCGTCGTCGCCATACCGAGGGACGCCCACCAGGGTGGCCGTGAGCTGGTTGGGCAGAATCCAGGCCGCGAGCAGCCAGGGCAGCAGAGTGCGTTTCCCGCCCAGCGCCTTCATCTCCTGCGCGAGGTCGAGCGTGCGTTCGGGCCAGGGAAAGTCCGCCAGGCGCGGCCGCAGGGCGTCGGCCGAAAGGACGGTGCGGATCTCCGCCATCCGGAGGCTGTGTTCCAGGGCGGCCCGGCCGGCGGTGAAGTTGAGGTTCACCGGGACCTTGCCGGCGCAGAGCACCGCGAGATTGGCGATCATGGCGCCGGCGCCGGGCGGGAGCACGATGCCCACATGCTGCTCGGGCGTCGTGCGCCGGAGGTGCCGCGCCAGCGCGGCGGACGCAGCCAGCAACTCGCCCGCGCGCAGGGGGCGCCGGCCCGCCGTGCGGTCCACCAACTGCACCCGCCAGGGCCGGCGGGCCAGGCAGCGGATGATCTCCCGGCCGAGGTGGCGGGTGAACTGAGGCCGCTCGCCAAACGCCTCCGCGCCGAGGTCAAGCAGCGCGACCCGGACCGTGGCGGCGTTCGCCGCGGCGGGCGGAATCGGCCGGCCCCACGCCACAAAGACCTCCGTCCGGTTCAGCCGCGGGGACTTGAACAGATAGCGGCCGCCGGAGAACGAGAAGACCGAGCCCCACAGCCCGTCGTGGGCGACCGGCACGACCGGCACGCCGGCCTTCCGCGCCATCAGCTCGAAGCCGCGGCGGATCCCCATCGGCTGGCCGGTGCGGGAGATCGCCCCCTCGGGAAAAAGGCACACCAGCTCCCCGGCCTGCAGCGCCCGGGCCACCCGGCGGGTCGTGGCCAGGGCGTTGTCTGGCGACACCACAATGGTACCGGAGATTTCGAACACCCAGCGGAAGAACCAGTGTGACTTCAACAGGTCCTCGTGGCCGACAAACCGCAGCGGCCGCGGACAGGCCAGCTGGAGCACCACGGCATCGACGTAGGACAGGTGGTTGGCCAGGACGAGCGCGCCGCCGGCGGGCAGGTGCTCGGCCCCCCGCGTGCGGACGCGGTAGAGGCAACGGAAGAACAGGGAGCAGACAAACTTCAAGCTCCAGGGCAGGCGGCGGCGGTCGGCGGGGAGGTCGGCCATGAGTGGGGTGACAACAGGTTCAAAGGATTAGCCCCTCGGCGGCAAGACTGCGCGGGGGGTCAGGGATAGTTTTTTCCGTCCACCAAAACGCGGCGGAGATAGAGCCGGTGGGTGGGGCTCACCGACACCTCGGCCTCGAGAGTCTTGAAGCGCGGGGTGCCCTTGCCTTCGGGAACGAAGAACTGCTCGATGCCATAAGTGAGGCGGAACTCGGCCGGGGTTTCCCCGTTACTCCACACCAATGCCTCGGCCTGGGCGCACAGGCGCGGGTCTCCCGGCGGAGGCTCTTGGAACAGGACTTCGTCGATCACGCCATAACCGTCCGTCAGCTTGAAGACGACATAGACCGTCGACTTTTGGCCGACCCTCTCGCGCGCCGGGGCCGGGTGGTGGCTGATGTCATAGTTCAGCGTCATGTAATCACCGCGCAGGAGGTCGCGCGGATCGACCGGACGCGTCTTCAGCCGGAGCACCGGCGCGGTGCGAAGGACCACTTCATGGTAGCCCGCCCAGCCCAGCAGGAAGAGCGCCTGCGCCGCCACCACCGCCCAAAGCCACTTGGAGTATTTCATACGGCCTCCTCCCGGTTCCGCAGCGTGCGGAGCAGCGCCCGGCGTTTGCGTTCCAGACCAATCCCCAGCACCAGGACGATCACGCCCGACACCACAAAGAAAATCCCGCCCTGCAGCAGGGTGCCGAACAGGTCGAAGTAGCGCGTGATGATGTTCAGCGCGATGAAGCCGATACCGAGATTCACCCAGCCCGTGCGCCCGGTCGCAAGACCCACGTGGACCATGAACAGGTTCAGCACAAACAGCGCGCCCCAAGCCAGGGCGCTCCAGAGCCAGCCGGCGTCGCCGATCTCCCAGCCGAGGCAAACCGCCACCATCGGCACGAGCGACAAACACAGCCAGGGCGCAAGCCCCCGCAGTTCCCGGCGGCTCTGACGCCACGCGCCCCACCCGGCCACCAGCACCAGCACGCCCGCCAGAGCCAGCGGCGACCAGTTGAATCCAAGGTGGATGTGCTGCCGGGCCCATTCATGCCGCACAAAACCCAACCAGTAAAGCCCCAGGCAGGTCAGCCCGGCGCCCCACTTTTCATGCAGCCCGGCAAACACCTCGTGCCGCGTGCCGCGCCCCGCCAATCCCGCCAGCCAGACCGCGAGGCACAGCAGCGTCATGACCGCGATAAACGAATAAAATTCATGCCACCACCAATCGTAGTTCGGCCCGGCCAGCGCGATCCACGAGTCCGCCGTGTGCAGCTCCATCCCGAGCCAGGTCAGCAGCGCCGCCATGCTCAGGAACTGCGCACCCTTGGAGCGGGTCATCCACGGTACCGCGACGATGCCCAGCCACCAGAGCATCACGCCGGAGGCCGGTCGCGAGTTGAGGTGGTAGATCTGGCTCACCAGTGCAATCCCCGCCATGAACAACCCCGCGCCCACCATGAAGCAGGCGTCTCCGATTCGCGGATACCGGCCCGGCGCGACCTGGCAGCGCCAGCCGGCCACATAGGCACCCGTGAGCAGCGCCACCAAACCGCCCAGCTTCACCCAGTCGCCGATCTGCTCCCAGTGGGAGCCGATAAGCAGGCAGACCCCCGCCAGCACCAGCGACCCGCCGACGCCGGCCAGGACCGCCAGAAACCGTCCGCCGCCCTCGCCCGCGGGATGCCTCGCCAGCAGCGCGGAGCGGGTTCCGGCCGTGATCAGGCCGTCGGCCACCCAGGCGTTCGATTCCAACCGCAGCCGTTCTTCAAAGGTATTCATGACGATTCCTCCGGGCGATAAGGTGGCTTACGATGTGGCGCTCGGCGCTCATTCCCTTGGCAGTTTCCAGGTGGTGGCCCCGGCCTTCAGCTGACCGAGCACGATCAGGGTGTCGCGCACCTGGCGATCCGTCAGGCTGCGGGTGACCTGCCCGACCACGGCGGCGTAGCGCGGGCTCACCTTTTCCCAGAGCCGGCGGCCATCCGGGGTGAGCTGCACGCGGTAGATGCGGCGGTCCTCCGGATCGTCGGCCCGGCGCACCCAGCCGGCCCGCGTCATGCGGTCGATCAGCCCGGTGACGTTGGACCGGTCGACCACCAGTTCGTCCCCCAGCTCGCGCTGGCTCAGGCCCGCGGCGGACTCGGCGAGGGCGAGCACGTTGAGGACGTTGTATTGGGCGACGGTGAGGCCGTGCGGCTTGAACAACCGCTGCCCTTCCCGGAGAAAAGTGTCGGCGGTCGACAGCACATCGGCGATGAGTTCAAGACTGGTGGTGGGTGTCATGGGTTGGAACAGCCGCCACAACAGAACCCTTATCGATGATATGTCAACGGTTTATTTTTCATCGGTGCCTATGTTACTTGCTGCAAGTGTATTGACTCCCGTTCAACGGGAGATCCGGGAGCGGCCGGCCGAACCAGTCCTGCGCCCGGGGCCCCGTTCAGGGGATGATCTTGAAGACCTCCGCGATATCAGAAACCCGGGTCGGCGGCGGCGTGAGGGTGAGGGCGTCGGCCGTCTGCGTCCACTGCACCGTCTCCGTACTGCCCAGCAGCGTGATGCCCCGGACCGGCCGGTCGAGCAGGCCCGCCGCGGTGCCGAGCGACTTGATCGGCAGGGCCTGCTGCGGCGCGCCCAGTACAATGGCATAGAGAACCCCTTCCTTGGTTGTGAACCGCACATCCTCCGCCGAGACCGCTTTGCCCTTGCCCTCGTTGAAACCCTGCGCCGTGAGGGGCGCGCCCTCGCTCGCGGGGCCTTCGCCAAACACTTTCCACGGGCGGGTGCCGAAGATGCATTCGCGGTTGATGTCCATCCACGCCGCGATGCCCTCGACCACCTTGAGTTCCTTGTCATCGAGGGTACCATCCGCGCGCACCGGGAAGTTGAGGAGCAGATTGCCGTTCTTGCTGACGACATTGACGAGCGTCTGGATCACCGTCTTGGCGGTCTTGTAGCGGTTGCCGTCGTAGAGCGAGCGCTGGTAGTGCCAGTTGCCGATGCAGGTATCGGTCTGCCAGACCTCGGGCTCGATCTGGTTGCTCTGCCCGCGCTCGATGTCCCACACCATCGCCTTGCGCTGGTCGGCCGCGAGGATCTTGCCGAACAGTACCGCCTCCAGCTTGCCGCCGTGCTGCTGCATGTTGTGGTTGTAGAAATGCGCCGCAATCTTCAGGCCGGCATCGCTCACCGGCCAGAGCGGCAGGGCGGTGTCGTCAAAGTAGAGCAGGTCCGGGTTGTAACGGTTGATGAGGTCGACCGTGCGGTTGTAGAACTTCTCGCAATAGGCCGCGTCGGGCTGACTCGCGCCGTCGCCCCAGTTCCACTGGGAATGGACCTTGCTGGCGGTGGTGAAACCCGCGCTCGGCGGGTGGTTCTGCGCGTAGAGATCCTGCGGATCGAGCCCCTGCCACCACTTGCCCTTGCCATCGGCCAGCGTCAGCTTGCCGTCATAGGACACGCCGGCGAGCGGACCGCTCTTGTCCGCGCTCTGCGCCACTTCATACCAGAGCCACGCGTGCGCGGCGTGCACGCTGACGCCGAAGGGCAGGCCCTGGTTGTGCGCGGCCTTGGCCCAGCCACCGATGATGTCCTTCTCCGGCCCGACGCGCACCGAGTTCCACGGCTGATACTTGCTGTCCCACAGGTCGAGGTTGTCATGGTGGTTGCCCATGGCGAAGAAGTATTGCGCCCCGGCCCGCTTGTAGAGCGCCACCAGTTTCTCGGGGTCCCAGTGCTCGGCCTTCCAGAGATGGATGACGTCCTTGAACCCGAACTGCGAGGGCGGCCCGTAGTTCGCAACCTGAAACTTGTTCTGCGCGCTGCCCTCCTGATACATGCCGCGCGCATACCAATCGCCCTGCTCCGGCTCGCACTGCGGCCCCCAGCTCGCCCAGATGCCGAACTTGGCGTCCTTGAACCACTGCGGCACCTGATACTGCTCCAGCGACGCCCACGTCGGCGCAAATTTTCCGGCGGCGACGGGCTCCAGCGCCGTGCTGACAATGACGGTGGGGGTCGCGGTCGAGGGAATTTCCTCCGCCGCGGACAGGGTGGTGAAGCCGGTGCCGGCGACTGCGCCGAGCACCAGAACCCGAATGGAACCAAAGGCGAAAGGGATTTTCATGGAGGGAGGGGTGATGAAAACGCTGCCGCTTACCCTCGCTGAATTTCCGCCGGCCGTCTAGAGTTTAGTCCGAGATCCCGTCGGAAGACAAAAACCAACGCCTCCGCCGCTTGCGCTCAGCCTGGAGTGCTGTTTGCGTCGGTGGGCAGCGGAAAAACATCTCCGGCTGCCCCCACCCTTGAGGCGATCCTCCCATTCTCCGCTGCCTTGGTTTCGCCCTTCCCTGCCCTGCTTGCGCCGGGCGCTGGGCCTCGGCTGTCTGGCGACCCTGACGGCCGCGACCGCTCCAAGCTTCTAAAGTCACCGCCGGCTCCGTCTCACGGCACCCCAACACGCCGCCCTTTTGCCGCACGTCCTCTTGACCGGCGACCCATTTGCTGTCCCTTATCGCGTCCGGCACCGCCGTGAGGGGCCGTCCCAACATCCGCCGCCACCCCATGTCCCTGCTCACCCTCAGCTCGCTCAAAAAGTCGTTCATGGCGCCGGACGGCGGACGGAAGATGATTGTGGACGTGCCGGAGTTCTCGCTCGCCGCCGGCCAGCAGCTCGCGCTGCGCGGCGAAAGCGGGTCCGGCAAGACGACCTTTCTCCACCTGATTGCGGGTATCCTCGCGGCCGACAGCGGCTCCATCCGGCTGGACGAGCAGGACATGGCGGTGCTGGCCGAGCCGGCGCGCGACCGCCTGCGGGCCCGGACCATCGGCTACATTTTCCAGACCTTCAACCTGCTCCAGGGCTATTCCTGTCTGGAAAACGTGCTCCTCGGCATGGCGTTTGGCGCCGGCGCCGATCGCGCCCGGGCCACCGCCCTGCTCGAACGCGTCGGACTGGGCCAGCGCCTGCACCACCTGCCCCGCCAGCTCTCCACCGGCCAGCAGCAGCGCGTCGCCGTCGCGCGCGCGCTCGCGGGCCGGCCGCAACTCGTGCTCGCCGACGAACCAACGGGCAACCTCGACCACCGCAACGGTCGCGAAGCCCTCGCGCTCATCCGCGAGACCTGCCGCGAGGCCGGCGCCGCCCTGCTGCTGGTGAGCCACGACCCGGAGGTCCTGGCGGCGTTCGAGGACGTCCGCGATTTCGCCCAGCTCAACCGCGCCGCGTCGGAGGTGGCGCCATGACGCTCCCGCTCATCATCCGGCGCAGCCTGCGCCAGCACCTGCTCTCCACCGTTGTCACCGCGCTGTCGATCGCCCTCGCCGGCGGTCTGCTCATGACGGTGTGGGTGGTGAAGACGCAGTCCCAGGCGCTGTTCGCCCAGACCAACTCCGGCTTTGACGCCGTTCTCGGCGCGCGCGGCTCGCCGCTCCAGCTCGTTCTCAACTCCATTTTTCACCTCGAGGCCTCGCCCGGCAACGTCGCCGCCGAGGATCTGCAGTACATCGCGCGGCATCCCCTGATCAAGGCTGCCATCCCGATCGCGGTTGGGGACAACTTCAAGGGCTGGCGCATCGTGGGCACCGTTCCGGAGCTGTTTACAAAAATTGAATATGCCCCCGGCAAAAAATACGCGCTGGCCGGCGGGCGGCTGTTTGAGGGGACGGCGAAGGAGGCCGTCGTCGGGAGCTTCGCGGCCCAGGCGCTCGGCTGGAAATTGGGCGACACGTTCCACCCGTTCCACGGGCTCACCTACGTGCCGAACGGCGACCAGCACCCGGATGTTTTCACCGTCACCGGCATTCTCGCCCCCACCAACACGCCGGTCGACCGCGTCATCTGGATCCCGCTGGCCGGCATTCAAAGCATGTCGGGCCACGATCCCAAGCATGCGACCGAGGTCAGCGCGGTGCTCCTGCAGCTTCGCACCCCGACCGCCGGCGTCCTGCTCGACCAGATGTACAACAAGCAGGGTAACCGGCTCACGCTGGCGTGGCCCATCGGCTCAATCATCGCCGGGCTGTTCAACAAGATCAGCTGGTTCGACGAGGTGCTCACGCTCGTCGCGTGGCTGGTCGCGCTCGTGGCGGCGGGCTCGGTGCTGTCGAGCATCTACAATTCGATGAGCGCCCGGCAGCGGGACATCGCCATCCTGCGGGCGCTCGGGGCGCGTCGGCGCCTCGTCTTTGGTGCGGTCGTCGCCGAGGCGGCCACGATCGGCGTGCTCGGCTCGCTCGCGGGCGGCGCCGTCTATGCCCTCCTCCTGACCGGCATCGCAGCCGTCATCCGCGCGCAGACGGGCGTGGTGCTCGAGCCCTTTGCCTGGCAGCCGGTGTTCGCCTGGGCGCCCGCCGCGCTCATCGGGCTCTGCGCCCTCGGCGGCCTCGTCCCGGCCTTCAAGGCCTACCGCGTCCCTGTCGCCGAAACCCTCGCGCCGACTTCCTGAGCGAAAATGGCAGAACGGCACGTGAAGCACCCTCTCAACGCCAATTCGAGCATCGTGCAAATTGTCCGTCATCTGACCTCCGGCCTCTGGCTTCTGACCTCTCTCCTGCTGATCTCCGGTTGCACCAAGAGGGAGGCCGCGGCCCCGCCGCCGCATGACCAGCCGCCGCACGGGGGCACGGCCGTCGAATTTGCCAACGGCATTTACCACCTGGAACTCGTGCTCGACGCCGACGCCGGGAAACTCACCGCCTATGTCCTCGACGGCGAACTGGAGGAATACGTCCGCGCGGGGGCGCCGTCGTTCGAAATCACGGCCAAGGTCGGCGGCCGGGATGAAACCCTCCTGTTCCAACCGGTCGCGAACCCGGCCACCGGCGAAACCCTGACCGCCACCTCGCAGTACGAGGCGCAAGCCGACTGGCTGAAGACGGCCAAGGCTTTCGACGCCGTGCTCAAAAGCATCACCGTCCGCGGGAGCGCCTACACGGACGTAAAATTCAATTTTCCCAAGGGCAACGACTCCGACGGCTAGGCCGCCTGCGCCCAACGGACCGCGTCAGCGCAAGGCGCCGATGATCGTGCGGACGTTGTGGCGGTACATCGCCACGTAGTTCGCCCCGTCACCGTCGGCCGCACTGAGCCCGTCGGCGTAAAGCGTGCCGCCGAGCCGGACCCCGCCCGCGCCGAGCAGGCTGCCGACCAGCTTCGGGTTGACGGTGCTTTCCGCAAAGACCGCCTTGATTTTTTCCCGGCGGATCAGGTCGATGAGCTCGGCAACATGCCGGGCATCGGGCTCACCGTCCGTGGAGTACCCGTTGATCGAATGGATGGTGAAGCCGAAGTCGCGGGCGAAATAGCCAAACGCATCGTGCGAGGTCACGAGCTGCCGGCGGGCCGGCGGCAGCGTGGCGATTTCCCGCGCGGCCCAGGACTGGAGGGTGAACAGGCGTTCCTCGTAGGCCTGGGCGTTGCGGGCGTACGACGCGGCCAGGGCCGGGCGCAACCGGGTGCATTCGCCGCGCACGAGATCGGTGGCGAACAGGACATTGCCGATGCTGTGCCACCAATGCGGATCCAGCTCGTCGCCACTACCAGATCGGGCGGCCGGGGGATTCGGACCGGCCGGGGCCGGTGCCACCGGCAGTGTCAGCACCACCGGAACGGCGTCACCTACATACACGATGCGGCCGCGGGCACCCGCGCCGGACACGAGGCGTTCCAGATAACCTTCAAGATGCAGCCCGGAAGCCAGCACCAGATCGGCTTCGACCAGGGACTTGATGTCCGCGGGCGAGGGCTCGTATTCGTGCGGATCGACACCCGGCTGCACCAAACCCGTCACCGTGGCATTTTCGCCCGCGACCTCCCGGGCGATCTCCGTGAGCACGGTGTTCAGGGTGACGATCCGCAGCGCCGGCGCGGTCGCCGCCAGCGCCGGCGTGACGGCGGCCAGCAGGGCCAGCAGGATACCCGTGAAGAAACGAAAATGGGTGGACATGGAAGAAATCTGCCTGGGGGTGGAATGGGGCGCAGTCATCCGGTCAGCCCGGATGTTTCCGCACGGCCTGGCGCTCCCGGAGACCGCGAACGCAGCGCCCCACCAGACCGTAGGTGGGGCTGAACAGCGCGGAGGCGAAGAACACCACGCCGAGGCAGAGCACGATGGCCGCGCCGCTGGCGAGGCCGGCATGATAGCTGAGGAGAATACCCGCGACGGACGAAACGACGCCAAAGACCACCGAGAGCACCAGCATGCGGGCGAAATGGTCGCACCAGAGGTACGCGCTCACCGCCGGCAGCAGAAACAGCCCGAGCGCGAGCACCACCCCCATCGTCTGGAGCGCCGCCACCAGATTCAGCACCGTCAGCGCGAGGAAACCGAAATGCACCAGACCGCTGTGCCCGCCAACGGCCCGGTAGAAAATGGGATCGAACGTCTCCAGCAGGATGCTGCGGTAAAACACCACAAACACCATCACCGTGGTCGAGCTCACCACGGCGGAGACCGCCAGGTCGGAGGGACCGACAACGAGAATGTTGCCAAACAGCACGTGGCTCAGGCTCAGTCCGGTGGGCAGCTTGCTGACCAGCGCAACGCCGGCGCCGAAGAAGATGATGAACAGCGAGCCGAACGCCGCGTCCTCCTTCACCCGGGTCAGCCGGCTGAGAAACGCGCTGCCGAGGGCGGTCAGCAGACCGGCGACCAGCGCGCCAAAGAAAAGCGCCAGCGTGCTCGGACCGAAGAGCAGCCAGGCCAGGCCGATGCCCGGCAGGAGCGAATGCGACAGGGCGTCGCCCATGAGGGCGAGCCGGCGCATCACCAGGATGCAGCCGAGCAGACCGCCGCTGAGGCTGAGCAGCACGGCCGAAAGCAGGCCCCGCTGCATGAACCCGAAGGAAAACGGGGTGATCAGGAAATCGTGCACGTTCACCGGGGAAACTCCGTGGTGCTGGCCAGATGCAGCGGGTTGTCGTGCGCGCAGCGCCCGCGGCGGTAGGCGCGGTCGATGTTGGCCGGCGACAGGACTTCGGCGATGGGGCCGGCGGCGACCAGCGCGGTGTCGAGCAAGACCCCGCGGGTGAAACCCCGGCGGGCCAGTTCCAGCTCGTGCACGACCGCGAGGACCGTGCGGCCCTGCGCCTCCCAGGCCCGCAGAATGTGCGTGAGCTCCTCGGTCGCAAAGAGGTCGAGCCCGGCGAACGGTTCGTCGAGCAGGAAGATGTCCGCCCCCTGCGCGAGCGCCCGGGCGAGAAAGACCCGCTGCTGCTGACCGCCGGACAGCATCCGGATCTGCCGGCCCGCAAGGTCGGTCAGGCCGAGCTCCTGGAGGGCCCGGTCCACCCGGGTCCGGTCGTCCGGTCCGAGCTGCCGGAACAGCCGGAGCGAGGGATAGCGTCCCTGCTCGACGACCGCGCGCACAGTGATGGGAAAGTCCCAGTCGATCATGTGCCGCTGCGGCAGGTAGGCGAGGCGGGGCAGCAGGTGCTGGGGATGGGCGTCGCCGAGGCGGATCTCCCCGGTCGCCGAGGGCTGCCAGCCCAGGATGGCACGCAACAGCGTGCTCTTGCCCGCGCCGTTCGGCCCGAGAATCGCCGTGGAACTGCCGCACGGGATGTCGAGGGTGATGTCGTCCAGTGCCAGCGTGCGTCCGTAGCGGACGCTGAGATGGCTGAAACGAAGGATGCTGTGAGGCTCGGAGGACACGGGTGAAAGGCTCATCGTAACAAACGCGTCAAGCGAGGGAGAAGATTGGGCCGACGGCGACAGGGAGCTGACACAGCCGTAGCGCGGGAGCAGCGCCGGGCGGTCTGCAACATGGAAACAACCGGCGCGGATTACCGGCCAGGCCTTGGTCAGGGCCGCGGCTCGTGGGCCGCCTCCCAGTCCTTGAGCCAGGGGCGGGCCATCTCGAGGGTCTCGATGGCGTTCAGCGCCCACTGGACGCTGGCCACGCCGTGCAGTTGCCAGCCGACCGGTGCGCCCAGAAACGCCGGGTCGGTCACGGGCCGCACCAGGTTCGGGCCCGTGACCTTGGCCGGCCGGGACGGCGGCGGCAGCGCGTTGCCGATCAGCTTCTCCCACGCCAGCAGCCCCAGCTCGGGGCTGTTCTTCTTGTAGGCCGCATAGGCCAGCATGCGCGGGGCGGTCATCTGGCCGCCGTTGACGTTGCGGCCGATGTAGTCGCAGGTGTCCGCCCAGGCCCGCCAGAATTCCGGCACGTCAGGAAACATCGGCTCCATCTCCCACATGTTCTCCGGGCCGCCGAAAATTACGTCAAAGTACCCGCCGCCCGCGAAGCGGCCGCCCTGGCTGCCGGCGGCCATCGCGCGCATGTCGGCCAGATCGCGGTCTCGCCACTGCGTGTCGCCCGTGCGCTCCCACTCGACCATCCAGTTCATCGAGTAGCAGAGCCATTCGAGGTTGAAGCGGTCCGTCACTCCCCGCGGCACGGTCGAGCGCGCCGGCAGGTTCTCCGGGCGCGGGGCCGGCCGCGCATTGCGGTCGAGCTGCGCCCCGCCGTCCGCCGTCGGGACGTAGTGCGAGCCGTTGAACTGCTGGAGCATTGTGTAGGCCTTGTCGGCGTCGAGCTGCTCGTGCATCAGGTCGCCGATGCGGTCATCGGCGGCTAGGAAGTAGTAGAACTCCTTGATGCCGTCGTGGCTGGCGCGCGGCTGCTTGGCGCCGTCGCCGAAGTGGTTGACGTTGTGGCGCGAGCCGAGGGGCGCAAACGGCCCGATGTGGTATACGCTCACCTCGCTCGTCTGGCGGGTCATGGCCTCGGCAAAGCGGAAGAGGTCGGCCCGGCCGGTGCGGAGGAAGGAATACCAGAGCAGCATGTCGGGCATCAGCTCGGTGTTGGCCCAGGCCCAGCCGCCGACGTCGTAGCGCCACTCATGGCGGCCGAAGTCGTAGTTGTGCATGATGTCACCGTAGTCCCAAAAGCCATACCAGGAGCGTTCCTCGACCTGGCCCCGGTAGAATTCCACGAGGCCCTGCACCTGACCCTCGACCCAGTCGAGCGCGGGCGTCGAGCGGTCGGGCAGGCTCCAGTGGCCGAACACCTGGAGCGAGTGGTAATATTCGGGCGAGCAGACCAGCAGCGGGGTGTCGCTCGTTTCCTTCGCCATCGCGGCGAGCTGCCCGTTCGACGGAATGGCGGCAAACGGCCAGAGGGTGAGGTCCGCCGTGTTCGCGGTGCCGTAGGCGTCGCCCCAGCCGGGTTTCCAGTCCTCATAATTGGTCTGGAGACCGTGGGGGGTGTCGTCGTAGCGGCGCAGATCCATCGCGGGGGCGTCGGGCGACCAGAGCCAGACCTTCATTTCGCCGGCGTCGCTCGCGCCGCCGATGATCTCGATCGCGGACGGGTTTTTCTGCCAGAAATGTTTCAGGCCGACCGCGAGCCCGCCCGACACGTCGCCGAGAACGGCGAGGCCGAGCGACCGGTGGCCGTCGAGGACGTGCAGCCAGGACGCGGCCGCGGTCGTGCGCTTGGAAATGGTGAAGCTGTTCGGCCCGGACTGGCTGAGCCGGGCGTCGCCCCAGACCGGCACCGTCAGGATGGTCGCGGCCGACTGGAGGTCAGCGAGATTCGGCAGGCGCTGGCCGTTGAGCTGGGTGCCGTAGAGCCGGCCGATCTCGGTGTTCGCCGCCGCCCGGTAACCGGGCACCATCCGCACCGGCTGGTCCCACACGCCGTCGCCATCGCCGACGAAACGGATGTGGCGGTTGTGCAGCTCCTCCTTGAACGGCACGGTAAACGAAAGGCCGAGGCCCTTGATGAAGTCCTTCCCGCTGTCGCCGTCGTAGATGAACGAGTGCACCAGGTGGATCGGGGCCGCCCCGGTGTAGAAATAGAGCCGCACGACAAACGGGAGCAGCTTGCGGTCGGACTTGGTCGCGGCGTGGATGCCCTCGATCTTCACGACGGCGCGAATGGGCCCGGCTTGCTCGAGCGTGACTTTCTGGACCAGGCTCACGTAGGGCTCCTCGCGGATCACACCGTCGCTCTCCAGCTTGGAACGGTCTTCAAGGGTGGCGATCAGTTTCCCGTTCCGCGCGACCACGCGGTCGCCGATGGTGAGTGATTCGAACAGAAACGCCCCCTGTTTGTTGATGCGGCAGCGCAGCGAACCGGTGTCGATGTCAATTGTCGTCGCCGTTTCGGTGGCGGTGAGCGGGGTCGCCGGCGCGGTGCCGGGCCCGATGGCCAGTTGCAGCGGACCGGTCGTGTCCGCCGACGCCGCGATGGCTTCGCCCGACCATTTGACGGAGCCGTCAGGCCAGTAGGCCAGCGGCCAGGTCTGCACCGGCACGGCCTTGCCGTCGGCGGTGGTGAGCGCGAGGGAGTCGGTCTTCTTTAGCGCGCCCTTCGGCCAGGGCACGCCCCAGCTCAGGCTCTGCGGGGCGGCCGGAGGTGCGCCGTCGAGCCACTTGAGGGTGACTGCCGCCGGGGTCTCGGCCGCCGGGAGGGTGACAATCGCAAAGGACAAAGCCGCGAAGGCGGCGGACAGACGACGGGAGGTAGTTTTCATGGCGGGGCGAAAGCCCCGGAACGCTAACAGTCCGGCCGGTGAAGGGAACGGAATTTTTCAGCCGAAATGTCCGGCAAGCGCAACCCAGTTGGAAACCACGGAGGCACAGAGGACACAGAGGACGAAGTTAATTCGGAAGCCAAGAGGCCGGAGGAGAACACGCCGGCCCGAGCGCATGGGCAGGATGCCCATGCTACTTCGGATCGGCCTCGGTGAACTCGGTGTCTCCGTGGTTCAAATTTTGGGGAGAACGAGAACCGGGGGCTGAGGCCGAAGCCGCGGAGTAAGGGCATCCCGCGGCCTAGAATTTCATCGGTAACGCCGTGGCGAGAGACCCGGCGCGCGGGGGAATCAGTCCCCGGCGGGGCGCTGGGACGGGTTGACCACGCCACTGGCGGGAACCTTGAATTCGGCCACCGGATCGGGCTTCGCCGGATCAAAGGCAAAGCCGTCGACGACATACTGCGCGAGCGGCGATTTGGCGGTCTGCAGACCGGCGACCACACACTTGGCGATCTCATAGGCGCCGTATTTGTTGTGGTGCGTGCCGTCCTGGAACGCCTTCTCCTTGAGGTTGTCGCCAATGGCCCGGTACAGCACCTGGCTCAGGTCGTGGAGATCGACCAGCGTCACACCCTTCTCCTTCGCGACGGCCCGGACCGCATCGGGATAGCCGGCGAGGGTGTTGTTGTTGGCGCCGTTGCTGCGCTCGACCGGGGTGACCAGCACAAAGGTCGCGCCGCGTTTCTTGATCTCATCGGCGATGCGACCGAGGCTGGCCTGGTAATTGTTCACGTTGCCGCCCTTCATGTCGTTGTGGCCGAACTGCACGAAGACGTAGTCACCGGCCTTGAGCAGACTGTAAACCTTGTCGAAGCGGTGGGCGCCGAGCGAGCTGGCGACGGCCTCGCCCGACTCGCCATGGTTGGCAATCGCGATCTCCGGCTTGAAAAAGTTCGTGAACATCTGGCCCCAGCTCGTCCACGGCTCCTTCGACTGGTCGCAGGATGTGGAGTCGCCGACGATGTAGACCGTGGGCACGTCGGCCTTGGCGATCTCGACCGAGCGGACGGCGGGGTGCGCACCGTTGAACTCGAGCGTGAGCTTGTCGTCCCACCCCCAGAACTCGTCCACGCTCTCGCGCGGGCTCTTCAGGCGGACGGCACCGCCGGGATACTGCGGCTGGCGGACGTTGACGATGAAGCTCTTCGTCACGACCTGGCCGGCGTCGGTGTGAACGCTCTCCAACATCAGTCGGCGCAACTCGGCCTTGACGGTGTTTTCCGAGGCTGCCGCGGGGTCGCCAAACGTGACCGTGACCCGGTAGTTCCCCTCCGGCACCGCGACGGAAAAATAGAACGGCCGGGCGCTGGTGAGGAAGGCGGCGGTGCCAGTGCCGCCGACCTTGATGTTCTTGGCCGGCGCGAAATCCAGCATGATGCTTTGCTTCACGCCGCTGGCGGCGGCGTTGTCGTCGGTGGCCTTCGCCCCGGCCTCAAAGCCGAAACCGGCGGCCTTGCTGTAAATCGTGTCGGGGCGGACCGCCGTGAAGCCGGTGGCGGGCGTCGCGGAGCCGAAGGCGAACTTGAACGGCCCGGCGTCAGCGGGCGCCGGCGGAGCGGCTGGGGTGGCCGCAGCAGCAGCCGCGGGAGTGGGGGCGGCGGGCTGGGCCAGAGTGAGGGAAGCGGCCACCGTCACGGCGACCGGCAGCAGGAAAAGTCGGAGTGTGTTGTTCATGGGGGAAAGTAAAGCTGGGGCGACGGCGGCCGGCTCAGTTGCCGAGGGGCGTCTCGGCGGTGCGTTCGCTGCCCTTGGCCATTTTGAAGGTGGCGATGGGATCCGGCTGGGACGGGTCGAAATCCGTGAAGTCGGCGGAGATGTATTGGGCGAGATCGAGCTTCGCCTCCTTGATGCCCATGAGGACGCACTTGGCGACCTCGTAGCTGCCGTAGTTGTTATGGTGGGTTTTTTCCTTGTCGTTGGCGAAGGCCCCCTGGGCGACATTCTTGCCGAGTGCCTCGTAGAACTTCGCACTGGAATTCTGCAGATCCACGAGCGCGGCCTTCTCCTCCCGCGCCACCTTGCGCACCGCATCGGTGTAGCCGTTGAACGAGTCGGTGATCTTGCCGCTGGCGCCGAACGTTTCGCGGCTGACCGACGTGACGAGCACGGGAATGCCGCCCTTGGCGCGCGTCAGCGCGACGACCTTGCGGAGGTTGGCGGTGTAGGTGTCGAGGGCGTTGGCGGCCTTGTTCTTCATATCGTTGTGCCCGAATTGCACAAACAGGTAATCACCGGGCTTCATCTGGCTCCAGATCTTGTCGAAGCGGTGGGCGCCGAGCGAAGGCGCGACGGACTCGCCGGACTCGGAGTGGTTGGCGACGGCGATTTCCGGTTTGAACCAGCGGGTGATCATCTGCCCCCAGCTGTTGAACGGCTCGACGGGCTGGTCGCAGACGGTGGAGTCGCCGAGCAGGAAGACCGTGGGCACATCGACCTTCTCGATGGTCACGGCGCTCACGGCCGAGCGGGCCGCATCATGGGCAAATTCGAGGGTGAGCTTGTCGTCCCACGCGCGGGCCTCGTTGCCTCGCTCCCTGGCGTTGAGGCTGACCTGGCCGCCGGGAAACTGTGGCCGGCGGACGTTGACGATGAAACTGCGGGTGACCGACTGGCCGGCGTCGGTGTGGATCTTCTCCAGCATGAGCCGGCGGAGCTCGGCCTTGACGGTGTTGTCGGAGGCCGCCTTCGCGCTGCCGAAGGTGACGGTGACCCGGTAGTTGCCCTCCGGGACGGCGACCGAGAAGAAGAACGACGTGTCCGCGCCGAGCGCGTTGTCGCCCACCACGACCGGCACGGCGCCGGGTTCAAAACCGTAGCCCTGAGCGGCGGTGTAGGCGGTCGCGGGGAGGATCGGCGTGACGCCGGCGGCGGGTTTGCCGGGGGCGAAGCTGAAGGACAGCTTCGGGGCGGTGGCATCGGCGCCGGACAGAGGCGCGCTGGCGAACAGGCCGATAGCTGTCAGTGCCGCGAGCAGGGTGGAGGTGGTTTTCATTGAGGAACGGGCAGGGTTGGGGGAAAGGGTGCGGTCGTGGTTGGAAGAAAATACGGGCGGGGCTTCAAAGTTTTTCGTCACCGGCCTCGGGCCGGGTGGCGTCGGTCACCCCCGGGGAAGCCTGCACCTTGAAATCCTTCACGGCGCGGAGCACGAAGGCCGGGGCGCCGGCGGGACGCTGGGCCCGCAGCGTGTCGAAGGTCGCGCCGGTCACATCCTGGAGGACGACGGGCGTCCGTTCATCGGCCTGCGTGAAGCTCAGTTCCACGTTGCGAACCGTGAGGCCCTGGACATGCCGCGCATAGATACCGCCCGCCGGCACGAGGCCGAACATGCTGGGCTCCGGATACCCCCCCTCCTCCTCGGGCGGCGTGAAGGGATCGCGGGGCTGGGTGGCCGGCAGATTGCCGCGCCCGCCGCCGCCACCCGGTCCGCCACCACCGGCACCAGCCGGGGTGCCGCCGGCAGCCGCCATCGCCGCGGCGCGAGTGCCGCCCAAGCCCGACGGCGTGTTGCCGCCGCGGCCGCGGTTGAACACGGCGATGACGAGGGAAGAAGGCTGTTGGGCCACCTGCTCCATCGTGATGCCGCCCTGGTAAGTGACGTGGATATTGCTGAGGGTGACATCCTCGATTGCGTGGCCCGGCAGGCCCGAGAGGAGAATGGGATAACGCGGATCCACGCCGGTGGCCGTGACGTTGCTGATGTTCACCCGGCGGATGGCACCGACCGCCGTGCCGGCCGGACCGCGCGCGCGGTTGCCGAGGCGCAGGAAGATTGGCGAGTTCGAGACGTCGGTCATCGTCAGGTCCGACACGGTGATGTCCTCAATGATGGCACCGTCCACCGACTCGAGCGCGAGTCCACGGCTGCGGTCAAAGGTGCAGCCGGTGATGGTGATCCGCTTGAAGCCGCCATTGGATTCCGTGCCAAACTTGATCCGGCCGGTCGGGCCGTCGCGGTCGGGCGCGCGCACCATCGTGCGCTGCTTGGTGCCGTCGAAAAACGAGCCGACGTCGTAACCCGTCACCTGGCAGTGCGTGATGACGAGATCCTCGCACGAGCGCATCTCGCCCAGGGCATAGGAGCTTTTCAGCACCAGCGCGTCGTCGTTGGGCGAGTTGAGCTGGCAGTTCGTGATCCGGCCGCGGCGGCAGCAGTCGATGTCGAACGAATCGCGGTTGGTGTCGGTTTTGACGCCGTCGATTACAAAGTCATCCACGCCGGTGGCGAGCAGAGCGAAGTGTCCACCGTCGGCGACCGAGAAATCCCGCAGCACGACGTGGCGGCAATCCTTGAGGCCGATGGCCTTGTTGCCCTGGCCCGGCGCGTTGTTTTGCCCGAACCCGCGGCTGCCCGCCCCACCGGCCGCGGCCGGGTCACCGGCGGAAGCGGCGGTTGTACCCGCGGCGGCGTTGGCCGGACCGGCGGCCCCGGCGGCACCCGCGCGCCCGCCCACCCCACCCCGCCCACCGGCACCGGGAGCGCCCGGGTCGCCGCGGCTCAGGCCCTGGCCGTTGATGAGACCCGGCCCGGTGATGCCGATGTTTTCCAAACCGATGCCGACAATCAGACTGTTCTGCCAGTGGCTGTGTCCACCATCCTGATACTGACTAGAAGGGTTGGGCTCGGCGGCGTCGTAACCCCAGCCGTTGCCAACCGTGGCCGCGAAGAGCACGGCGCCCTGGTCCAGGTGGAGCACGACATTGCTTTTCAGCCGGATGGTGTAGCTCTGATAGGTGCCGGCGGGGAGGCGGACAATGCCACCGCCCGCGGCGGCGGCCGCATCGATCGCCTTGTTGATCGCGGTGGAATCCACCGCCAAGCCGTCGCCCTTCGCGCCGAAGTCATGGACGTCGAAGGTGCGCGTCGGCAGTGGAAACACGTCGCCGGCGGGGGCCGGCGCTTCGGCGGCCAGCAGGGATGTGCAAAGGACCAGCGACAGCAGCGGGGTAAGCTTCATGGGGGAAGGCGGAAATTGAGCCGGTTGCCCAGCGCCGTGCAACGAATTTCCCCCGCGGCGAGAAGGGAGGGCCATGGTCTTTTGTTTTGGCGCGGCGTCCCTCTGATACCAACGTCCTTTGGCTCTTGGACTTTAGGTAGGGCGGACCCTCTGGGTGAGCCGCGGCTCGGCAGGGACGCCTCGCCCTTCCACCCACAGTCTGTTTTCCAAGGAATGTTGCTATGACATGGGCAGGATGCCCATGCCACGTGGCACGGGCATCCTGCGCGCGGGTTCGATCCGGACGCGGTCAAGACAAATGACCATGGAAGGCGTGGTCGTCCATCCGACTCAGCCAACCGATTCCTATCTTTTCGCTTGCTCGTATCGTCCGTACTAGTATGGGTAGTACAGCATGGTCCCCTTTGCCATCGAACTGAAACCTGGCCTGCCGATCGCGGAGCAGGTGATTTTCGCCGTCAAAAAGGCGGTCGTGACCGGGCAGTTGCAGCCAGGCGCGGGCTTCCCGTCGGTGCGTCTCCTCAGTCAGGAACTGCAGATCAATCCCAATACCGCCCATCGCATCGTGGCGGCGCTGGTCGCGGAGGGCGTCCTCGTGACGACCCCGGCGGTCGGCAGCTTCGTGGCCGCGCGCGCGATCGGCGGCCGGCGCGAGCGGACGGAGTTGCTGGGCCCGGATTTGGAGCACCTCGTCGTCGAGGCCCGGCAGCTCGGCGTCACCCTCGAAGAATTGGAGGCCGGGCTCGCCAGGCATTGGAAGAAACTCGGCGGCCCATGATTTTTCCATGAACACCATCGAAACCGACCGCCTCTCGCACCGTTACGGCCGCACCGAGGCGGTGCATGACCTGTCGCTCACCGTGCCGGCCGGCAGCGTCTGCTTGAGGCGGCCGGCGAAGACGGATGGACGGTGCTGATGTCCTCTCACGACATCGAAGAGGTTGAGCGCCTGAGCACCTGGATCGTGGTGCTGGACGGGGGCAGTCTGCGTTTGTCCGAGTCCACCGACTCTCTGTTGGGCCGCTTTCGCCGCATCGAGGTGACCCTGCCAACCGGAGTCACGCCCGCGGAAGCCCCGCTGCCGCCCGACTGGCTGTCCGTTGAACGCCACGGCGGCTTGGTGCGCTTCATCGCTTCCCGCCACGAAAGCGATGTCACCGTGGCTGCCTTGATCGGTGTTGAAGATCTCCGGCACGCCATAGCGGTCGATCGCCCGTTGCACCGCCCGGGTGCAGAAGCCCGCGTCCAGGGTGTTTGACAACTCCCAGGCGAGGACCGCCCGGCTGTACCAGTCGATCAC
>CAIQQB010000099.1 GCA_903873805.1 uncultured Opitutia bacterium
CTCGGGCTGCCGGTTATTCCGGATGATGACGCGATGGCGGGGCTGCTGTTGTTGAAGGCGAAGGGGGGGCTGGAAGCGGGGGGCTAGAGGACTGGGTGCTGGGCGCTGGATGCTGGATGCTGGGCGCTGGGCGCTGGACGCTGGTCCCCAGTCCCCAGTCCCCAGTCCCCAGCCTCCAGCCTCCAGCCCAATGGCGTTGCGATAAGCCGAGTAGTGTGAAACACTCGTTGTTTACCGTCGTTTTGTTCTTGCAGTCGCTCTCGAATCTGGCGGCGGGGGCTCATGGCCTCTCCGCATACAGACAAGCTACAAGATCATGTCTTCCGTAACTTTAGCGCAATTGTCGCGACGTCCGGCCTGGCCTGGGATCGACGACGGTGCTGGGGGCCGATGCAGGCCACAGCGACGGTGTTCGTGATGCGCAGTCCCGGCAGCGGTTACACGACACGCACGGCAATTCCCATGGTCCGGGAGTTGTTCGGTCCCGTGTTCGGCTGGCAGGATGATCCAGATTCCAGTGGGCTGTCGCGTGCACGGCGGCGGGTGGCAGAACTGGAGATGGTGGCGTTGTGGACACGTGTTCAGCAATGGTCCCTGGCGCAGGCGGCACCGGTGGGCGATCTGCTGCCGGGCATGACGGTCGCGGCGATCGATAGCACGACCCTGCATCTGCCCCGCTCGCGCAGCACGGTGAGGTCCTTCCCGATTGCGCGGGACGCGCAGAAATTGGAGACGCATCACTATCCACAGGCCCGGTTGGTGTCAGCCTGGGATGTCGAGCGGCGCGTGCCGCTGGCATGGCGTCTGACCTCGCAGCGCATCGGCGAGCGTGCCTCGCTGCAGGATCTGTTGCCGGAGTTGCCGGAGCGCAGCGTCCTGCTGCTGGATCAAGGATTCCCGAGTCGCTCGGTGCTGGGCGACATCCTCGGTTCGGGCCGGGATGTCGTCGTCCGCATGGTGGCAGCGCAGGCATGTGCGTGGCCTGAAGTCGCGGCGTTCCTAGCCTCGGGCCAGGCAAGCGCGATCGTGTCGGTGGTCATTCAGCAGGGTTGCCGGAAGGTGACGGTGTCGGCACGCCTCGTCCTGCGCTCGTTTGCACCCGGACGGCCCCACACTGGCGAACGCCGCGACCGCATGGTGATCCTGACCACGCTCACCGATACGCAGGCGATCAGCGATGAGCAGATCATCGCCCTGTACCATCAGCGTTGGGGCATCGAAACCATCCATCGTGAGATGAAGGGTATCGCCGCCGTCGAGTCCTGGCACGGCACCACGAAACTGCTGATCCGCCAGGAGATCCACGCCGTCATGGGTTGGTTCGCCATCGCTGGCGCCATCGCCAGCCGGGCCGAGGCAGATGCCGTCGCCGAGCAGCGCCAATCCGGCGATGAGCGACCAGAGAAGCGGGTCAACACCAACCTCGTCTTCAACGCCGTTCACAAGGTCTTGGCCTGGCAAGCCGCCATCGGCTATCAGCACGAGGCCGTCGTAGATTACCTGCGATCTCACGCCGAAACTGCACTCGACATGGTCCGACGATTCATGCAACGCCGACGACCCGGACGATGGGTTGAGCGGAAGCCCAAGCATCCCTATGCCAGGGGGATCTGCTGATGGGCGCCCTTAACGCAACGCCATTGGCCTCCAGCCTCCAGCTTCCAGCTTCCAGCACCCAAAGCCCAAAGCCCAGATCAGTTCAGCGCTGTACGCGCGCTGATCCCCCCTTGGCCAACTGCTCCACCTGCTCGCGGGTGACCATCGTCGTGTCGCCCGGCGTCGTCGTCAGCAGGGCGCCATGGGCCCAGCCCAGCCTCAGCGACTCTTCCGGC
>CAIQQB010000100.1 GCA_903873805.1 uncultured Opitutia bacterium
CCGGTGAAAACATGCCCTCGTGATCGTCCACCAGCGTTCCATTGAGGAAAATGCGCGTGCGGTAGTCGAGACCTTTGAACGTGAGCAGCCAGACGCGGCCGGCGGCGGCAGACGCAGTTTCAAACTCGGCGCGATAGACCCAGAGCTTCTCCTCCATCCAAGCGACTTTCTCCCAATTTTTATGAAAAAGCAGATCGGCGTAGGGAACGCCGAACGGCGAGGTCTGCGCTACGCCGGGCACAACGGCGGGCCGGACAGGCTCGATCGGACGGGACAACGGCGTCCATGTGGTGAAATCTTGCGCATTGACGCAGGGAAAATGGGTAAGGGTCCAGTTCATGAGAAAAGATTAGGAGCGGATGAGGATTACGGCGACGTCGTAGGCGGCGAGGGTGAGCGAACCGGAGACCGGTTGGTCCGTGATGAGGTTCCGACCGGAGGCCGGCGTCCGCACGGTGACGGGCTTGTCGCGGTGGTTGATGAGAAACGTGAGCCGGCGGTCCGGGCCGATGCGGACGATTTGCTCGACACCCTCAGGGTGTGATACGGCGGCGGGTAACTCGTGGCGGGCTGCCCAAAGAGGAGTGAGAATGGCGAGCATCTCGTCCGTAAAGTAGGTGCCGACATAATACACGGCGCCTTTGCCCAGGGTCCGGCGGGTGACGGCGGGCGAGCCGGCGAGATGGCGCGAGATCCAGGTGGCGACGACCTCGGTGCCGGCTGCGGGCGTAAGCTGTTCATACCAGAGCGCTGTGGTGGCGGTGCGGCCGGCTGCGGTGATGGAGAGCGGGCGGGCCTCCGGGTTGTTCTGGCGGCCCCATTCGGCGATGGTGACGCCGGCGAGTGAGCGGAGCACTCCGGGCGCCGGCACGGTGACGACGTTGTTGTCCAGATCCTTGGTGGCGGTGCGGGCACCGATCGCCAGCACGCCGCCGGCCTCGACCCACGCCTGCAGGACCGGCAGCCAGGCGGGATCGAACGTCGTGTAGTTTGTTATAAGATACAGCTTCACGCTCGCGAGGGAGTCGGCGGGATGAATGCAGCCGACGGCGTGGCCGTGCGCATGGAAGTAGCGGTGGGCTTTTTGGGCCGCCTGACGGGGCGTGGGCAGGCCGTGGGACAGGGCGAGGTGACCGTAGTGAGAGTTGAAATCACCACCGGAGATGGCTATATCCACATGGACACGGGTGCCGAGAGCGGCGGGCCCCACGCGGGCGAGTTCGGCGCCAAGCTGCGCGGCCTCGCGGTAGCGTCGGCGGGGGACATTGTCATGGTCGAGAACGCCGCACCAGTATTGTTCAGCCCCGAAGGGGCAACTACGCTCGCGGAAGAGGAGAAGGCTGTCGGCGCCGCGGGCGATGCTCACGTAGGCCATGCGGCGCATTTCGCCGGGCTCGGGCGTATCGTGGAGGTAATTGGACTGTCCGCCGGGACCGGACTGCTGCTCCATGACCATGAAGTTGCCGGAGAAACTGCGAACATGATCGAGGTTGAAGGCGTGATCATGGATGCGGTTCTCCGGATCATAATTAAACAGCGGATATGAATCGTAGCTGAGAAAATCGAGGTCGCGGGTGAAGGCCCC
>CAIQQB010000101.1 GCA_903873805.1 uncultured Opitutia bacterium
CAGCCCCAGGGCCATTGCGAAAACGCTGGTTTCATCCTTCATTCAAAGCGGATTGTGGATCGGAGCCGGAGGCGAAGACCAGTCCGTTTCCACCATTTCGGGCTCCCGGGCTTACCCACAGTAAATGACATTTAGCCGAAATTTCCCCCCGGGTGTGCAGTTCGGCGAGCTGCTGGGCCGCCCGGTGGGGCTGGTCGGTCGTGACGACCTTGCGGATGAGGGCCAGTTGCGCCGGCGAGACGGGACGGACCGCACCGGCCGTGACCCGGGCCAGGTCTTCGAGCCAGAAGACCGCGGCCGGGCGGTTGGCGGAATCCACGTAGAAAAGCATCCACCGGTCATCCGCCGACAGGCCGACGTGGTGCGCAAACGGGGTGTTGGCCAGCAGCGAGTGCGCGAGGGCCTGCTCGGCCTCATCGGCGGCGGCGACGGCAAACAAAGCCCACAGACCGGGATCGATTTCCAGCTGGCCGCCATAGTCCTGGATCTGGACCCCGAGGAATCGGAGGAGCGCTGGGTCGTCGGTGGCCATGGGTGGTGCGGTGCGGGAGGAGAAACGTGGGAGCAAATCACTCCTAGCACAAGGCAAGCCGGGCGCGGGCACCGGGTCAAATCGGCGAAATCTGACATCAAGCAGGGCCGGTCTTTGACCGGCCACCGGCAGGCCAGTCACAGACTGGCCCTTCTTCCAAATCCGGTCCAGGGCGCATGGATCCAGGGCCCTTGCTTGGACGGGGGGCCGATCAAGCCCAAGACGGGGCAGGAACACAGCCCCGGGCAGGTGCCACCGTTTCCTGCCGCCCCGGGAAAAATGAGGGCATGCGGTCCGCTGTCGGACCGCATGCCCTGGCGTTGCGCCGTGGAGGCGGGCGGGACCGCTCAGTGGCTGTCGCCGTCGTGGTCCACGTCGCCGGTTGGCGCGGGTGCGGCCTGGCCGGGCGAATGGCCGGCGCTGGCGGGGTCCGTCTGTTTTTGTGCCTGCAGGCGGGCGAGGTATTCCTGGTAAGCCGCCGCGGCGTTGGAGCCCGAGGAACCGGTGCTGCTGATGGAGGACATGTGGTGTTTGGCCTGCCGGCCAGGATTCGTCGGCAGTGGAACCGCCGCGACCCGCAGGTGAATTCCTCATCGGGACACCGCCCGTACAACTTGAGGCCTGATGGCGGTTCGAGAGCAGATTTCGTAACAGGCCCAATCCACAGAGTTTCTTAACCGCGAATGGACGCGGACAGACGCGAAGATGGGTATTCCCGGTCAATGTTGCAGGAGGTAACGTAAAGAACGGAGTTTCGGAGGGCGAGGAGGGCTTTCCCGCTGGTCTTCAATGCCCCATCATTCTCCGAAAATCACTCCCTGTCTAATTTCGCGTATCTTCGCGTCCATGAGTGCCTGTCGCTTCGCTCGGTAACGCGGTCAAATATCTCCCCTTTCGCAGCGGCCGCACGGCGGAGCGCACGGTCCGCCGCGAACCGCGGGCTATTTCATCAGCTCGGCCAGCTGGTCTTTGACGGCCTCGGCCCAGATTACGTAACCCTTTTCATTCGGATGTAGCTTGTCCGCCATGATGTCGGGCTGGAGGACGCCATTTTCATCGAGGAACTTGGCCCCGATATCGAGATAGAAGATATTTTTTCCGTCGTGCAGCTTCGCGATGAGCGGATTGACATCGAGCACGGTTTTGCGGACCGGATCACCGGGATTGCCGCGGGGGAAGATGCCGAGGAGCAGAATCTTGGCGGCGGGAAAATCCTGGCGCATCTCCTGCACGACCGCGCCGACGCCCTCGGCGATTTCGGCCATCGTGTTGGTGGCGGCGTTGTTGGTGCCGATCATCAGCATGATGGCCTTGGGCTGGAAGCCCTGGCCCTCGCCGTCGCGGAGGCGGAAGAGCACGCCCTGGGTGGTGTCGCCGGAGATGCCGAAATTGGCGGTCTTCAGCGCGCCATAGTATTTGTCGAAGACATCCTTGCCGGCGCGGGCCGGGTTGGTGGCGCCGGGCGGGGTCGGATTGCGCCAGAAGTCGGTGATGGAATCGCCCATGAAGAGGAGGTCGATGTCACCCTTCTGGGCAAGCGCGACATTGGTGGCATGTTTGGCGCGGAAGCCCGGGTTGAGATTCGGAATGATCGCGGTGTTGGTGCGCGGGGGCCGGACCGCGATGAGGTCGGGATACTTGGCGAAGATGGCCTTGGTGGCGGGATCAGCCTGGGCGAGGAACTGCTGCAGGCTGGCGGCGGCCCGGGCGATTTCTTCGGGCGTGGGCCGGGCGATGGCAACGGCGGCGGGGACGGGAGCGGGGACAGGCGCATCGGCGGCCCGCGTGGCTGGCAAACCCAGCGCGAGGACGCCGAGGAGTGAAATGGAGACGAGGCGGCGGAGATAGACGGGGGTAGTCATGGGTCTTTTGTTCAAAATGCCGGGGCGCAAGGCAACGCCAAACCGGGCTCCAGGTGGCGGAGCGACGTTTCGCTGGCATGTGCTGTCGCGGTTCGAAATGGAGCCGGGGCGCCCTCGCCCCGGTCTCTTTTTTTGGAGAATCTTTACCAACTTCCATGGCGATCTGCCGGGCAGCACCCACGAACATGACAACTATTAGTTGACATGTTCGTGGGTGTTGGTGGTCCCTTTCGCGGTCATGAGCTCGGGTTAAACCCCATACCCGGTGGGAAAAATTCGAGTTATGGTTGGGCATGCCTCTCATCAACGTCGTTCTCACCCTTATCGTCATCGGCGTGGTCCTGTGGCTGATCAACTTGATCCCGATGCAGAGCACGATCAAAAGCATCCTCAATGCCGTTGTGGTGATCGCGGTGATTCTCTGGCTGCTCTATGGCTTCGGCATTCTCAACGGTTCCGGCGATGTCCACATGCCGATGGTGAAGTGACGGGCGGCAGACCTCGGCTGCCCGACCGCATGGACGATCCCAAATTCCACCAGCACGGCGGATTTCCCGCCGAGCACCGCCCGCCGGGGCCGCGATGGAAGCGGATGCACCACAGCCCGTTCTTCTGGGTGGCGGCCACCTTCATCCTGCTGGCCATGGTGATTTATGTGACGACGGACAACCTGGCCCTGCGCCCGGGCCTTCCCGCACGGGAGCCGGTCCCCGTGCTATCGCCGTGATGATGGGCTGATCAGCACACAAAAGTAAATCGACTAGAGGTTACTTGGCTCACTCAGCGGCTGAAGTTCGAGACCAAATGCGGCCCTTCTATTCGCGGTTTGCAGTTCATGGCCCTTTAACTCTGGTTCCTCACCTGCAGGCGGGCGCGGGTCATGCGTTCGCGGAGGCCGCCTTCTTTCATGAAATCCTGCTCCAGACGGCGGATCAACTGGTCGAGAAGGAAGTTGGTCTGGTGGATAAGGCAGATCACGAGATTGGCTACCACCTCGGGCGGGCGGGTTTCGGCATAGGGCTGGTAGGTCTCGTAGGTCACCTGGGTGTCATGGCCGAGCCTACGGACGAAGAGTGCTTCCTTGGAGTCCTTCTCCCAGAGCCGGAAATCACGCCCGCGGAGGAAATCCTGATAGTCGGCGAGCAGTTCCTCCAGACTGGCGCGGGCGACGTTGATGAGCTTGAGCTCCATTTCCTTGGAGGTGCCGGAGGCCTGGCTGCCTTCGAGGATATTCTGTTTTCCGGACCGCGCCGCCTGGACCATCTGGTCGATGGTGCGGTCACCCCGGCTGAGAAACTTGTGGCTGAAGCGGTGGGTGAGATCGTAGATCGCCTCGTCTTTCTGGTAGCAGAGCAGGGCCTGGTAGTTGCCGTGAGGGGGAATGAACCCCGGGGCGCTCATGAGGTGGGGGCGGGATCGGGGAATGGGACTTATGGGTCGTATAGGACCTATGAGGACTGGCTGAATGATGGGCTACCCGACCCACTCCCGCGCATTGTAGAAGAGCTTCATCCAGGGGGAGTCCTCGCCCCAGTCGGCGGGGTGCCAGCTGAGGGCGGCGGTGCGGAAGACGCGCTCGGGGTGGGGCATCATGATCGTGACGCGGCCGGTCGTCGTCGTGAGCGCGGTCAGGCCGAGCGGCGAGCCATTGGGGTTGAGCGGGTATTGCTCGGTGACCTCGTGGCGGTTGTCCACGAAGCGCGCCACCACCAGACCGGAGGCGCTGCAGGCCTGCAACGCGGCGGTGTCACGGAACTCGGTGAAGCCCTCGCCATGGGCGGTGACTATCGGGATCACCGAGCCGGCCATGCCGGCAAAGAGCACGCTCGGGCTGGGCTCGATCTTCACCGAGACCAGGCGGGCTTCGTAGCGCTCGGACTGGTTCTGCACGAAGCGTGGCCAGTGGTCGGAGCCGGGGATGATCGAGTGCAGGTTGCTCATCATCTGGCAGCCGTTGCAGACGCCGAGCGCAAAGGTATCACTGCGGGCGAAGAACGCGGCGAACTCGGCGCGGGCGCGTTCATGGAAGAGGATGCTCTTGGCCCAGCCTTCGCCGGCGCCGAGGACATCGCCGTAGCTGAAGCCGCCGCAGGCCGCGAGGCCGCGGAAGTCCTTCAGTGAGACACGGCCGCTGAGGATGTCGGTCATGTGGACATCGATCGCGGTGAAGCCGGCGCGGGTGAAGGCCGCGGCCATCTCGACCTCGCCGTTGACGCCCTGTTCGCGGAGAATGGCGATGGGTGGGCGGGCGGAAAGTAGCGAGTAGCGAGTAGCGGGTAGCGGGTAGGCGGAGGTGCCGGAACCGGGGTCGGCGCCCCCGGCTACAGCGGAGACGGCCGGCGCGTTAGGGACAACGCGCCCCACCTCGGAAAAGGCGAACGTGAGCTTCGGGGTGAGGCCCGGGTCGGTCTTGTCGAGCTTGAGCTGGTATTCGGAATCGGCACAGGCGGGGTTGTCGCGGAGCGCGGCGATGCGGCGGGTGACGTCGGACCAGACGGCGCGGAGGCCGGAGAGGCCTTCGTTGAAGATCTCCTGGCCGGCGCGGCGGATGCGCAGGGCGTGGTGCGGATTGAGCGTGCCGATGCGAGTGACGCAGGTCTTGAGCTTGTGGGCGCGCAGGATGCCCGAGACGTCGTCGAGGTCGTCGGCGCGGATCTGGATGACGGCGCCGAGCTCCTCGCTGAAGAGGGCGGAAAAGGCGTTGTGGCCGGCGGGAATCTCGAGGTCCACGCCGGTGTGGCCGGCGAAGGCCATCTCAACCACGGTGGTGAGGAGGCCGCCGTCGGAGCGGTCATGGTAGGCGAGGAGCTTGTGTTCGCGGCCGAGCTGCTGGATCGCGTTCCAGAAATTCTTGAGGTCGGCGGGGTCGTCGACGTCGGGGGTGTCGGTGCCGGTCTGGGACAGGACCTGGGCGAGGATGGAGCCGCCCAGCCGGTTTTGACCGCGGCTGAGGTCAATCAAGAGCAGAATGGTTTCGCCGAACGGCGTGGAATCCAGATTTCTTAACACGGAGGATGCTGAGGGCGCGGAGGCCGGAATCGGTTCCGGGTTCTGAGTTCTGGGTTTCGGGTTATTGTCAGTGGCCTCGGTGTTCTCCGTGTTAGCAAACCGATCATAGCGCAGCTGCGGGGTGAGGGTGAGGCGGATGTCGGCGACGGAGGCGAAGGCGGAGATGATGAGCGAGACGGGGGCGGTGAGGCGTTTGTTTTCGCCGCTGGCTTCGTCCTTCCAGGCGGTGCTCATGCTCATGGAGTCCTTGCCGACAGGGATGGTGATGCCGAGGGCCGGACAGAGCTCGAGGCCGACGGCCTGGACGGCGGCGTAGAGATCGGCCCCGTCGCCCGGGAGTGCGGGTGCGGCCATCCAGTTGGCGGAGAGGTTGACCTTGCCGAGATCGCCGATCTGGGCGGCGGCGAGATTGGTCAGGGCTTCGCCGACGGCGAGGCGGGCAGAGGCAGCGGCATCGTTGACGGCGACGGGGGTGCGTTCGCCCATGGCCATGGCCTCGCCGGTGTAGACGTCGAAGGCGGCGGCGGTCACGGCGCAGTCGGCGACCGGGACCTGCCACGGGCCGACCATCTGGTCGCGGCAGATGAGCCCGCCGAGCGTGCGGTCGCCGATGGAGATGAGGAAGGTCTTGTCGGCTACGGTCGGATGGCTGAGGACGCGGCGGACAGCCTCCGCGAGCGTGAGGCCGCCAAACTTCAGAGGAGAAAGATTAAGAGAACGAGAAAGAGAACGAGTAGAAATGTGCAGGCGCGGGGGTTTGCCGAGGAGCACCTCAAGGGGGAGATCGATTGGGGTATTGTTAAAATGGGAGTCCTCGAGGACGAGCTGTTTGCTTGCGGTGGCGACGCCGACGACGGCGAAGGGGCAGCGCTCGCGGTCGCAGAGCGCCTGAAAGACGGCGAGGCGGGCGGCGGGGACGGCGAGGACGTAGCGCTCCTGGGCTTCGTTGCACCAGATTTCGAGCGGGGACATGCCGGGTTCGGCGTTGGGGACGGCGCGGAGCTGGAAGCGGCCGCCGCGGCCGGCGTCGTTGACAAGCTCGGGCAGGGCGTTGGAGATGCCGCCGGCGCCGACGTCGTGGATGAAGGCAATGGGATTGTCGTCGCCAAGGGCCCAGCAGCGGTCGATGACCTCCTGGCAGCGGCGTTCCATCTCGGCGTTGTCGCGCTGGACGCTGGCGAAATCGAGGTCGGCCTGGCCGGCGCCGCTGGCCATGGAGCTGGCTGCACCTCCGCCGAGGCCGATGAGCATGGCGGGTCCGCCGAGGATGATGAGCTGGTCGCCGGGATGGATGGCGGCCTTTTGGACATGGGAGGCGCGGATGTTGCCGACGCCGCCTGCGAGCATGATGGGTTTGTGGTAGCCGCGCAGTTCGGTGTTTTGGGTTTTAGGTTTTGAGTTATCGGAACCCGGAACTCCGAGCCCAGAACCCGGAACCGAGGCCGAGGGCACCTCGGCCTCGTAGGTGCGGAAGTAGCCGTTGATGTTGGGGCGGCCGAATTCGTTGTTGAAGGCGGCGCCGCCGAGCGGGCCCTCGATCATGATGTCGAGGGCGGACACGATGCGGCCGGGCTTGCCGTGGTCCTTTTCCCAAGGCTGCACGGCGCCGGGGAGCCGGAGGTTGGACACACTGAAGCCGGTGAGGCCGGCCTTGGGCTTGGCGCCGCGGCCGGTCGCGCCCTCGTCGCGGATCTCGCCGCCGGAACCGGTGGCGGCGCCGGGGAACGGGGAGATGGCGGTGGGGTGGTTGTGGGTCTCGACCTTGCAGAGAAGGTGGATCTCCTCGTCGTGGGCGGCAAAGGTGTGGGTGCGCGGGTCGGAGAAGAAGCGGCCGCCGCGGGTGCCGGTGAGGACGGCGGCATTGTCCTTGTAGGCGGAGAGGATGCCGTCGCTGTGCAACCGATGGGTGTTCCGGATCATCTGGAACAGCGAGTGGTCGCGCGGGGCGCCGTCGATCTCCCAGGTGGCGTTGAAGATCTTGTGGCGGCAGTGCTCGGAGTTGGCCTGGGCGAACATCATCAGCTCGATGTCGTGGGGGTCGCGGCCGAGGGTGGTGAAGGCCCCGACGAGGTAGTCGATCTCATCGGCGGCGAGGGCGAGTCCGAGGGCGGTGTTGGCGGCTACGAGGGCGGCCCGGCCCTCGGCGAGGACCGGCACGGACGTCATCGGGCGCGGGGCGGCGTGCTGGAAGAGGACGGCGAGGGCGTCGAAGTCCGGCAGCACGACCTGGGTCATGCGGTCGGACAGCTTCGCGGCGAGGTGCAAGGAATGGGTGGCGGGCAGCGAGTAGCCGGGATCAAAGGCGATCGTGCAGGCGATGACACGCTCGAGGCGCTGCACGGCCGCGAGGCCGCAGATGCGGGCGATGTCGGTGGCCTTGGAGGACCAGGGCGAGATCGTGCCCGGGCGCGGGGCGACGATCTGGAGGAGGCCGGCCACAGGGGTGGCGGCGCGGCGCGGGCCGTAGGTGAGGAGTTTTTCCAGGACCGTGTGCTGGGCGGCAGTCAGCTCGCCGGCCAGGTCGGCGACATGGGCGAACTCGGCGCTGACGGCCCGGGCCGGGATGCCGGCGGCCGTGAGACCGTCGAGGAGCTTCTGGAGCCGGAAGGCGGAGAGGGCGGGTGAGCCGCGGAGGATCAGCATGGTCGGGAGGGCGCGAGATTCACCGACATCGCCGGTGCGGTCAAGGGGACGCCGACCGGTTTTCCGCAAAACCGGGGTCTGCGCCCCGGGCTTTCCCCTTGCTCTTTCAGGGGGGTGCTTGAAGAAAGCCGTTGACCATGCACACTGCGTCTCCGAAATCTGCTGGTTTCCACCGCCAGTAAGCCCGGACCCACCACCGATGCCCGCCCACCGCTGCCAGAGGCCAGCCCGACCCGACGTCTGCGACCGCCGCAGCGGGGTCTTTTTGCAGCCCGGTGCCGCCACCCCATGAGCGACAAGATCACCCACGAATGCGGCATTGCACTGGTCCGGCTGCTCAAGCCGCTGGCCTACTACCAGGAGAAATACGGGACGCCGCTGTGGGGGTTCACCAAGCTCTTCCTGCTGATGGAGAAACAGCATAACCGCGGCCAGGACGGCGCGGGGGCGGCCTGCGTGAAACTCGATGTCGGCCCGGGCGAGCCGTTCATGTTCCGGGAGCGGTGCGTCAAGACCAACCCGCTCGACCGCATCTTCCGGGTGCTACTGGAGCAGTATGAGGAGAAGAAGGCCGCGGGCGACATCCACCCGGAGTTTGCGCCGACGGTGAAGGAGCATTTCGACTTTGGCGGCGAACTCCTGATGGGGCACCTGCGGTACGGCACCAGCGGCGGTTACAACCTCTCCGCCTGCCACCCTTATTTCCGGCGCAGCCCGTGGCCGACGCGGAATCTGGCGCTCTGCGGCAACTTCAACATGACCAACACGGCGGAGCTGAACAGCTCGCTGATGGCCATGGGCCAGCACCCGATCTTTGCGACCGACACCCAGGCGCTGCTGGAGAAGATCGGCTTCTTCCTCGACGAGGAGCATGAGGACATCTTCCGCAAGCTCCGCACCCAGGGCCTGTCGGGCGAGGTGATCTCGCGTCGCATCAGCGAGGATCTGGACCTGACCCGGGTGCTCACCCGTTCAGCGCAGAAGTGGGACGGCGGCTACGCACTGTGCGGCCTGATTGGCAATGGCGACGCCTTTGTGGCGCGGGACCCGTCCGGCATCCGCCCCTGTTGGTGGTTCCAGAACGACGAAGTCATCGCCTTCGCCTCGGAGCGGGCGCCGCTGATGACGGTGTTTGACGTGGCCCTCGAGGAGGTGAAGGAGGTCGTGCCCGGCCATGTGGTGGTGATCAAGGCGGCCGGCAAGGTCACCGAGAGCCAGTTCACTGCGCCGCTGCCCCGTGCGTCCTGCTCGTTTGAACGGATCTATTTTTCCCGCGGCAACGACGTCGACATCTACCGCGAGCGGCTGGCGCTGGGCGGCAAGCTGGCCGACCAGGTGCTTGCGGCCATCGGCCACGACTGGGCCAACAGCGTCTTCAGCTTCATCCCCAACACCGCCGAGGTCGCGTTCTACGGCCTGATGTCGGCCTTGCGCTGCCGCCGTCGCGACGAGGTGAAGGCCGCGATCTTGCAGGCCAGCGCGGATGGCAAGCTCACCGAGGCGATGCTCGACGACCTCATTCTGCGCAACTGGCCGCGCGGGGAAAAGGTCGTGAGCAAGGACATCAAGCTGCGCACCTTCATCGGGCAGGAATCGCTGCGCAACCAGCTTGCGAGCCACGTTTACGACATCACCTACGGCGCCGTGCATCCCGGCACGGACAATCTCGTCTGTGTGGACGACTCAATCGTGCGCGGTACGACGCTGCGCAAGTCCATTCTCCGCATCCTCACGCGGCTGAACCCGAAGAAGATCGTCATCGCTTCCACCGCGCCGCAGATCCGCTATCCCGACTGCTACGGCATCGACATGGCGGAACTGGGCAAGTTCATCGCGTTCGAGGCGACAATTGCGCTGCTGAAGGAGCGCGGCCAGGCTGAGATCATCACCGATGTCTACCGGCTCTGCCATGAGGCGGTGGAGAAGGGCGACTCCGTCAATCACGTCCGCAAGATCTACGAGCCGTTCACGCCCGAGGAGATCTCCCGGAAGATCACCGAGCGGGTCTGGCCGAAGGGCATCGAGTGGAAGGGCGAGATCGAGATTCTTTTCCAGACGATCGAGAACCTGCATCTGGCGGTGCCGGCCCACAAGGGCGACTGGTATTTTACGGGCAAGTACCCCACGCCCGGCGGCTATCGTGTGGTGAACCAGGCCTTCGTGAACTACTACGAGCAGCACGAGGGACGGCCATACTGAGCCCCCGCCATGGCCCTGTCCTACGAATCATCCGGTGTCCGTTACGACCAGCTCGACGCGTTCAAGCGCGCCTGCCAGCGCGCCGCGCGCACAACGGCCGGGGAACTCGCCGCCCACGGTTACAGCGAGCCCGCGACCACCCGCGGCGAGAGTGCCTATCTGATTGAGGCCGCCGACCACTACCTCGCGCACGTCGAGGAGGGTCTTGGCACCAAGAACCTCGTGGCCGACGCCGTTCAGGCGCAGACCGGCAAGAGTTTCTACCGCGAAATCGCCATCGACACGGTGGCGACGATCGTGAACGACCTCGTGACCTGCGGCGCGCTGCCCATCTCGGTCGCGATGCACGCGGCGGTGGGCGACTCGGGCTGGTTTTCCGACGCCCCGCGGATGAACGGGCTGGTCGAGGGCTTCGCCGAGGGCTGCCGCCAGGCCGGCGCGGTCTGGGGCGGCGGCGAGACGCCAACGCTGCGCGGGATCGTCAACCCCGACACCATCGTGCTAGCCGGCTCAGCCATTGGGAAGATCGCGCCGAAGCAGCTCCGCATCACGGGCGATGTCCACAAGGGGGACGCCATCCTGTTTCTCGCCTCGTCGGGCGTGCAGACCAACGGCCTCACGCTCTGCCGCCAGATCGCCGACCAGCTGCCGGACGGCTACCAGACGCCGATCGGCGACGGTCGCACCTACGGCGAGGCGTTGCTCGCGCCGTCGGTGATCTATGTGGCGTTCGTGCGCGAGTGCCAGCGCCGCGGGATCAGGCTCAACTATGTGGCGCATGTGACCGGCCATGGCTGGCGCAAGCTGATGCGGCTCGAGGAGCCGTTCGTATATGAAATCAGCGAGGTGCGTCCGGCGCCGGCCCTGTTCAAATTTCTGATGACGGCCGGCCCGATTGAGCTGCGCGAGGCCTATGCGACCTTCAACATGGGTATCGGCTTCGCGGCCTATGTGGCGCCGGAGCTGGCCCAGCAGGCGCTGGCAGCCGCGCGCGCCACCGGCTACGACGCCTGGCTGGCGGGTCGCGTCCGCAAGGAAGGCGTGCGCAAGGCCGTGGTGGTGCCGGAGCTGGGAATTGCGTTCGAGGGGGACACGTTGCAGGTCCGCTGATCTGCCCCGGGGCGGAAAACCCCGCAACAATCCGGAAGTTTATCGGGAGATTCCGGCGACCTTTCGCCGGGGTGCCTCGTCCTTGGCGTTGCCATCCTAGTCGGCTTTCAGCGAAGCGATGGTCTGTTCCATGTCATGCACCAGATTCGTCCGGTTGCTTAAATCGGATAATCCGATCAAAAGCAAAAGGGTTCGGGCACCCAGCGGAATCTGATAGATCACGGTATACATCTTTTTTTGAGTATAGATACCACCGACTTTGGCCACGTAATGCGAACCCACCTGCACCGCTTCATGCGTGACTTGGTCGCATTTTTCCAACACAACAAGTTGGGCAAGCCGGTCGACATATTCCTTGTAATACAGGTCAATCGGGGACGGGACATAGAATGAAGGACTGTATATGCTCAAGGTTATACCATAGCCGGGTTTGGCGAAGGGGATTTTTTCGGTTCTTCCGGTTTTTGTGTGGGTAAGGCTGGGTAAAACCGGCATAGGGAGGGGATGAGCGAGATCCATGATCCAAACATCGAAAGCCATTATGCCGGGCTGTTGGGCATCGCTGCTCCGTGGGAGGTCAGCG
>CAIQQB010000102.1 GCA_903873805.1 uncultured Opitutia bacterium
CCCTCCCCCTGCACCCCCTCCCATATTAACTTATTTTACCCGATCCGCTGTCCAACGGACGGGGACCACCTCAACCTGGAAACCCGGTGTTCAGCATCCAGTGTTTTCGACGTTGATGTGGGGTACTGCCGGCATGATCGCCCGTAGCCAGTTTCTAAAGACGCCCTATCTGGGGCACCCCTCTCGCGGCAGGCTGATTGATCTCAGCAATTTCGCTCCCGGACGAACGAGCGCACAGGATGTCATCAATCGCTTCGTCACCACCGAGAGGATCAAACTTTTCGACCGGGTGACTGCCGGCCAAAAAACACGCGCCGTGAGCTTGAGCCTTCCTCCGCTGGCCCTTGAGGTCATCGCCGAGAGTCGTGATGCCAGCCAACTAATACCGACGGCCATCCAGCTCCGTGAAAAATACCGAAAACTCCGGGAATGGATCGCCCAATACCAACTCGCATTAGAGTTGAACCCGGCTGACGCAGCCAAACAGACGGCAAGCCTAGAAGCCGCCGCCGCCGACATCGATCGCCTGTTTAGCGGATCATGGTGGGCCAAGCTGACAGTTGAGTTTAGCCTTAATCTGATCTTCACCTTGCTGCGTATTCACGAGAAACTGGGTCCGCAGATTTGTTTGGATGGTGCCGCGCCAATCGACGCGTTGTGGGTGCTTGCCCAGGAGGTTGTGCTTCCAACCGCCCATCTGATCTTCACCCTGCGTCAAGCGGCAGGTCTTGGCACCGAGTTTCGCCGTGATTCGACCTGGTATGTCCCGCAAGAAATCGACGGCAAATTCATGCAGCCGGTGTCCGTCCTACTGGATCGCTGGCTGCGAACAGCTGGCTTTCGGACGGCCTATGGCGTCTCCAAACCCAAGGGATCTGATCTTTCCGATGACGCCGAGATGAAATGGGCGACTCAGCGAAGGCAGGTGAAGCGCTGGCTCGACGGGAAATCTTTCCCGAAGCTGGAAAACCTTCACGCATTGGTGGATAGCTTCCCTGAGAAAGTGGACTGGCTGGACACCGCTGAATCTTGGCGGGCTCGCTTCACTTTGGCCGTCCTCATCGGTCGAGCCTTGAGAGAATCCGATCAATTCTTCACTGGAAGAGTGAAGGCCTCGTCGTCGGCGCAACTGGCCAAGGGCTTTCACGCGATGAGCCAGGAGCCAATTTGGACGGACGACGAGGGCCTTCTTGTCCAGCCATCATCGTTTTTCGCCGTGCGGCTATGGTTGCGCCATCTGGCAACAACGGGGGATTTGGACGCGTTGCTCGAAAAAGCGCCGAAGGAAGTAAAGATGAACTTTGGCCCTGATGCGACCGACGAAGAGATTCAGGAGGCAAAGCTTTCGGTAAACCGAACCTTGAATTTCGGCAATCACCTTGCCCAACATCTCCTGAATGCCGCGGGTGCTTCCAACGATGTTTCGAGCCCGTTCGCCGTTTTCGCCCGCAATCAACAGGTGGAGGACTTTTTGCTGAAATACGCAGCTGGTGAACTGAATCGTCTTATCGCGCTGGCAGCAAAAAAGCCGGGGGATAGTTCCTGCTTTGCCAGGGTCATGTCCTGAAGGTCAACCGGACGGACGCTCTTGGTTGAAGCCCCGCCGTTGATCAGGCGGGTGAGAACGGTCGTGGCGCATTCTTTGGCTTCCCCGTAATCGCTGAACGTCTTCCGGACGCGCATACCGGCTTCGAGATAGTCCACGCAATAACTCGTGTAAGTCGATCCGTTCTTCACTCGCGAGGCGGTGTAAATTTTCACTGAGCACGAGTCCTCGGACAGGACCCAGTAAACTCCCCCATTGGCGGTCTTGATCATTTTGGTCTTCATTTGAGCAGACCATTATACTGTCAGGAATCCGTCAGGAAAAGCAAAAAAACTGACATTTTCACTGGTGCGGTCGCCGGGAATCGAACCCGGGATACCTGCTTGGAAGGCAGAAGTTTTACCACTAAACTACGACCGCGCGGATGGCTGCCAGTTTCGAGGGCATCCGGAATGGGTCAAGCCTCCGCTGGCGGGTCCCAGCGGGACGCCCCGGTTTTTTTGGGTGACCGCAGGGAATGGGATTGCCGCGGGCGGGCGGCCCCGTTTGCTTGCGGCCATGGCTTTCATGTCCTCCGCTCCTGCGAAGCAGCAGGCTTCGTTGCGACCGGCCGCGCCCGGGGCCGGTCGGCCGAACTTCGCGGCCGCCCAGGCCCTGGCGAAGCAAAAGGCGATTGAGAAGAAGGCCAAGAACTACAAGCTCGCCCTCGGCGATCTCGCGCTCTTCACCCAGCAGCTGGCTTCCCTGCTCAACGCCGGCCTCCCGCTCGTCCAGTGTCTCGAAGCCCTGCAGGATCAGACGGAGAACCCCTACTTCCGCGTCATCATCCGCGACGTCCGCGCCGACATCTCCTCGGGCAACTCGTTTTCGGCGGCGGTGAAGCTGTTTCCCAAGGCCTTCCCCACACTCTTCATCTCGATGGTCGAGGCGGGCGAGGCTTCGGGCGCGCTGGCCGAAATCCTGAGCAAGGTCGCCGGCTACTTTGAGTCGAGTGTGCGGCTGACCAAGAAGGTCAAGTCTGCCATGACCTACCCGATCGCCGTCATCGGCCTCGCCATCGCGCTGGTCAACGTGCTGCTGATTTTCGTCATCCCGGTGTTCGCGGCCATGTTCGCTGACTTTGGCTCGAAGCTGCCCGCCCCCACCCAGTTCCTCATCGATCTGTCCAACTTCCTGAAGCACTATTTCTTCGTCCTCGCAGCCGGCTGTTACGGGCTCTACTGGGGCATCGGCAAGTTCGTCGCCACCCCGAAGGGTCGGCGGGTCAAGGACCAGTTCCTCGTCAAGGCGCCGATTTTTGGCAACCTCATCCACAAGATCGCCCTCTCCCGTTTCTGCCGCACCTACGCGACTCTCATCCGGTCCGGCGTGCCCATCCTGCGCACCCTCGAAATCGTCGCCTCGGCCAGCAACAAGGTCCAGATCGAGGAAGCCTGCGCCGAAATCACCAAGCACGTCAGCCAGGGCGGCCAGGTCTCCGAGGTGCTGGCGGCCAACTCGTTTTTCCCCCCGATGATGAAGCACATGGTGAAGGCGGGCGAGGCCACCGGCAACGTTGACGGCATGATGAACAAGATCGCCGACTTCTACGACGTCGAGTGCGAGGCGACGGTGAGCGCCCTCACCTCGCTGATCGAGCCGCTCCTCATCGTCTTCCTCGGGGTCGTGGTCGGCGGCATCGTCATGGCGATGTTCCTGCCCATCTTTCAGCTCGGAGCGGTGGCGGGTGGACTGCAAAAATAAAAACCGACCCGGCCTTGCGTTTGGCGGAGTCATCATTTAACGCGCCTATTGCCCAGCCTATGTCTTCTGTCCTGATTGTTGATGATCTGGTCTCGATTCACGAGATGCTCGACGCGGTGATCCAGCCGACGGGCTTTGCCACGGCCTTTGCGACCGACGGCGAGAAGGCGCTGGCGCGGTACAAGGCGGAGAAGTTTGACCTCGTGCTGGCCGACATCGACATGAAGCCGATGGACGGCATCACGCTGCTGAAACAGCTCAAGCTGTATGATCCCCACGCCGTGGTTATCATCATGACGGCCTTTGCCGGCACCGAGAGCGCCATCCAGGCGCTGAAGTTCGGTGCCTTCGACTACCTGCAGAAGCCCTTCCGGGTCGATGAACTTATCGCCACGCTCCGGCGCGGAATCGACTACCGGCAATTCAACACCGAGCGGAGCACCGCCACCCCCTGGCCCGTCAGCAAGGCCACGGACCTGTCCGAGCGCCTCATCGGGGCCGGCGCCGCCAACCAGAAACTCATCCAGCAGGTGCGGAAGCTCACCGCCTCTCCCACGCCGGTGCTCCTCCAGGGCGAGGCCAACACCGGCAAGACCACCGTGGCGGAGTTGCTGCACGGCGGCACCGGTGCGGCCGCCACCAAGCTGGTCCGCATCGACTGCGCCCTCAGCTCCGAGGCCGATTTCCACGACGGCCTGCTCGGCCAGAGTGGTGCGGGCGGCGCCTGGGTGCAGAAGGCCAAGGGCGGCACGCTCCTGCTCCAGAATCTCCAGTGCCTGCCCCTGCCGATGCAGCGGGAGCTGGTCAGCGTCCTGCGCAACACCGCCCACGGCTTCCGTCTGATCTGCACCACGACGGCCGACCTCGAGAAACTCACCGAGGAGGGGAAGTTCCACGACGAGCTGTTCTACCGCATCGCCTCGCTGCCGGTGCTGCTGGCGCCGCTGCGCGAGCGCGCGGACGACATCCCGGCCCTCGTGCGCCACTTCGCCGCCAAGGCGTCCAATCCGCTCTTCGACGCCACCTTGGTCGAGTTCACCCCCGACGCGCTCGCCATCCTCCAGGCCTACCACTGGCCGGGCAACCTCACCGAGCTCAACCAACTCGTCTCCAAGATTGCCTCCACGACCGAGACCCGGGTCATCACCTCGCAGCAGCTTCCCCTGCGGCTGAAGGAGATGAAGCACTGGCCGCCCCTCGCGGAATATCTGGCCGGGCAGGAGAAGCAGTATTGCGAGCTGGTTGTGCACGCTTGCCGCGGCGACAAGGCCGCCGCCGCCAAGGTCCTCGGCGTGGACGTCGCCAAGTTGGGCTGAGTTGAGCCTGCTTCCCGGCGGAGCGTGCTGTGGCCCATCGCGCTCTGCGTCGGTTTTCCCCGTCTCCCGATTCGCGTAAATTCGCATCCATTCGCGGTTAAAACCTTTCGTACCACCCCCGTTTTCGGAGTTGCCCCGCCTTTCCGCTTGCCGCGCGTTGCACGGGGCCCAACCCTCGCCGGAATCCACGCTCATGCCCAAGCGCACCGACCTCCAGTCCATTCTCATCATCGGCGCCGGCCCGATCGTCATCGGGCAGGCCTGTGAGTTTGACTACTCCGGCACCCAGGCCTGCAAGGCCCTCCGCGAGGAGGGTTACCGCGTCATCCTCGTCAACTCCAACCCGGCCACCATCATGACCGACCCGGAGTTCGCCGACGTCACCTACATCGAGCCGCTCACCCTCGAAATCCTGGAGAAGATCATCATCGTCGAGCGGCCCTCCGCCCTGCTGCCCACCCTCGGCGGCCAGACCGCCCTCAACCTTTCGATGGAGTTGCACAAGGCCGGGATCCTCGCCCGCTACGGGGTCGAGATGATCGGGGCCAAGCCCGACGCCATCAACAAGGGCGAGGACCGCGAGCTCTTCAAGCAGTGCATGCTCCGGATCGGCCTCGATGTCGCCAAATCGCGCACGGTGAAGACGATGGACGGCGCCCGCGAGGCCGCCGAGTTTCTCGGCGCCTTCCCGCTCATCATCCGCCCGTCGTTCACCCTCGGCGGTTCGGGCGGCGGCATCGCCTACAACCGCGAGGAGTTCGAGCGCATCTGCGCCAACGGCCTCGACCTCTCGCCCGTCCACGAGGTCCTCGTCGAGGAATGCCTGCTCGGCTGGAAGGAATATGAGATGGAGGTCATGCGCGACCACAAGGACCAGTGCGTGGTCATCTGCTCGATCGAGAATTTCGACCCGATGGGCGTCCACACCGGGGACTCCATCACCGTGGCCCCGGCGATGACGCTGACCGACAAGGAATACCAGGTGATGCGCGACGCCTCGTTCGCCGTCATCCGCGAGATCGGGGTCGAGACCGGCGGCTCCAATATCCAGTTCTCTGTCGATCCCGTCACCGGCCGCATGGTCGTGATCGAGATGAATCCGCGCGTCTCACGCTCCTCCGCGCTCGCGTCCAAGGCCACCGGCTTCCCCATCGCCAAGATCGCCGCCAAGCTCGCCGTCGGCTACACGCTCGACGAGCTGCGCAACGACATCACCCGCCTCACCCCCGCCAGCTTCGAGCCGACCATCGACTACGTGGTGACGAAGATCCCGCGGTTCACCTTCGAGAAGTTCCCCGGCGCCGACCAGACGCTCACCTCGGCCATGAAGTCCGTCGGCGAGGCCATGGCCATCGGCCGCACGTTCAAGGAGTCGATGCAGAAATGCCTGCGTTCGCTCGAGACCGGCGCGCGCGGCTTCGGTGGCGGCGGCCGGCTCGGCGGCGACGAGTTGCCAGACGCCCAGACCATCCGCTCCAAGCTCGCCACGCCCAACGCCGAGCGGATTTTCTACCTCCGCTACGCCTTCCTCGCCGGCTACACCGTGGAGCAGATCTTCGACCTCACCAAGATCGACCCGTGGTTCCTCCACCAGCTCCGGGAGATTTATGAGCTGGAGGTGGAGCTGAAGCAGTTTTCGCTCTCCGGTGGGGCCTCGGCGCCCTCGCCGCGGTCTGAGGCCAACGCGACGGGGGCGTCGCGTCCCCAGTTGCCCATCCCCACCGACCTCTTCCGCCGCGCCAAGCAGTTCGGCTTTTCCGACGCCCAGCTCGCGCACATCCTGCAGAGCGACCTTGCCGCCGTGCGCGTGGAACGGAAGGCACGCGGGCTCCACACCACCTACCGTCTGGTCGACACCTGCGCGGCCGAATTCGAGGCCTTCACGCCTTATTACTATTCCAGCTACGGCGACGAGAACGAGGTGCTGCCCTCCGACCGGCGCAAGATCATGATCCTCGGCGGCGGCCCCAACCGCATCGGCCAGGGCATCGAGTTCGATTACTGCTGCGTCCACGCCAGCTTCGCGCTCCGCGAGATCGGCTTCGAGACGGTGATGGTGAACTCCAACCCCGAGACCGTCTCAACCGATTACGACACGAGCGACCGCCTGTATTTCGAGCCGCTCACCCTCGAGGACGTTCTGGAAATCTACCAGCAGGAGAAATGCGAGGGCGTCATCGTGCAGTTCGGCGGCCAGACGCCGCTCAATCTCGCCTCGGCCCTGAAGGCGAACGGCGTGAACATCATCGGCACCTCGCCCGAGAGCATCGAGGCCGCCGAGGACCGGAAGCTATTCGCCGCCATCCTCACCCAGACCGGCCTGCGCCAGCCCGACAACCGCACCGCGCTCAGCGAGGGCGAGGCGGTGACGTTCGCCCAGCAGGTCGGCTACCCGGTGCTCTTGCGCCCCTCGTTCGTGCTCGGCGGCCGCGGCATGTTCATCGTCTACAGCGAGGAGGAGCTGAAATCCGTGGTGCGCCAGGTCTTCGACGTGATGCCCGGCAAGCCGGTGCTGATCGACAAGTTTCTCGAGGACGCCATCGAGCTCGACGTGGACTGCCTCAGCGACGGCGAAACCAGTGTCATCGGCGGGATGCTCGAGCACATTGAATTCGCCGGCGTTCACTCCGGTGACGCCGCCATGGTCATGCCCCCGCACACGCTCGGGGCGGAGATGCTCGCGACCGTCCGCACCGCCACCTACGCGCTGGCGAAGGCGCTGAAGGTCGTCGGCCTGATGAACGTCCAGTTTGCGATCAAAGACGGCGACCTCTATGTGCTGGAGGTCAATCCGCGCGCCTCGCGCACGGTGCCGTTTGTGGCCAAGGCGATCGGCGTGCCGCTGGCCAAGCTGGCCGCGAAGGTGATGACCGGACTGAAGCTGAAGGACCTCGGCTTCACCCGCGAGCAGACCCCGCGCCACTGGTGCGTGAAGGAAGCGGTGTTTCCGTTTGTCCGTTTCCCCGGCGCGACCATCACGCTCAGCCCCGAGATGCGCTCGACCGGCGAGGTCATGGGCCTCGACGACGACCTCGGCATCGCCTTTGCGAAGGCCCAGGCGGCAGCCAAGCCCGGCCTGCCGGTCAAGGGCAACGTGTTTCTCTCGGTCAAGGACTCCGACAAGCCCCGCGCGGTCGAACTCGCGCGCGAGCTGGCCGAGCTGGGCTTCGTGCTCTACTCGACCAGCGGCACCGCGCGGGTGCTGGTGGAAAACGGCATCAAGGTGAGCCAGCTCCAGAAGATCGGCGAGGGCCGGCCGACGGCGGTGGACCTGATCAAGAATGGGCAGATCGCCATGGTGATCAACACGCCCGGCGGCATGATCCCGCGCCGCGACGAAAATGCGATCCGCTCCGCCGCCTACGCCCACAGCGTGTGCATCATGACGACGATCACGGGCGCCTTCGCGGCGCTGAACGGCATCAAGGCGCTCCGCAGCAAACGCGTCGGCGTCCGCCCAATCCAGCAGTACCGCGGCAACGTGACGGTGGTGTGAGACCGGTCGCGCCGCTCGCCTGTCCGGCCAAGTAGCGCAGGCATCCCTGCCTGCTCTGATCCAATGATCCCCATCGTGTAACGGCAAGTGCCGGGCAATCCGAGCACCCCTGGGGCCGGGGCGCCCCCGCCCCGGTCAGCAGCCGTCAGGGATGCCTGCGCGACACTCCGAAGAATCTCCGGCCGCGCTTTGCCGTTGCCGCCGCGCGCGGATTTTGGCAGGGTCGGTGCTCCATGCCTCCCGCAGCTTCCCTCGTCGCCCTCCTGCACGGCCCCGACCAGCCGGGGCTCGTCGCGCGCGTGGCCGGTTGGATCTTCGAGCGCGGCGGCAACATCCTTCACGCCGACCAGCACCGCGACATGGACGCTGGCATCTTTTTTCAGCGCATCGAGTGGGTGCCCGCCCTGGGCGATGCCTCGGCGGATGCCGCCGCGTTTCGCATTTTTGCCCAGTCCCTCGGCATGTCCGCGCGCGTCGCCTCGTCGGCCGAGCGGCCGCGACTGGCGGTGTTTGTCTCCAAGGCCGACCATTGCTTCCATGACCTCGTGCTGCGCTGGAAAGCCGGCGAGTTTGCGTGCGAGCTCGCCGCTGTGGTTTCCAACCACGCCGATCTGGCGCCGGTCGCGCGCGGCTACGGCCTGTCGTTTCACCACCTGCCCGTGAATGCGGCGACCAAGCCGGCCGACGAAGCCCGCCAGCTCGCCCTGCTCGCCTCGCTCGACATCGGGTTGGTGGTCCTCGCGCGCTACATGCAGGTGCTCTCGGCGGATTTTCTCCGTCAGCTCGGCCGGCCCGTGATCAACATCCATCATTCGTTCCTGCCCGCCTTTGCCGGCGGCAAGCCGTATCACCAGGCCGCCGCGCGCGGGGTGAAGCTCATCGGCGCCACCGCCCATTACGCGACGGCGATCCTCGACGACGGACCGATCATCCAGCAGGACGTGGCCCGGGTGACGCACCGGCACGGGGTGGACGACCTCGTCCGCAAGGGCCGCGACCTGGAAAAATCCGTCCTGGCCCAGGCCGTGCGCTGGCACCTCGAGAACCGGGTGCTCGTCTACGGCAACAAGACCGTGGTGTTTGACTGATGGGGTGGCCCACGGAACACGCGGAATACACTGACGGACGGATCCGGTTCCAGGTCCGTGTATTCCGTGTGTTCCGTGGGCCACCGCTCCTTTCGGCTTATTCAAGAATTTCCGGCATGGACACGGCGGGGTGATTTTGCTCTCTTTGCCGGTTCACAGTCCAAAACCCTCGCGATCCGACCATGTCCACACCCGCCTCCCAAGTCCCTCCTTCCGCCGGCGACGACCGCAATCTTGTGACAGTGGACGAGACCTACGTTGCGCCCGGGCTCGATGACAAGCTGCGCCTTTTCTGGGAAAAAAACGCCAAGCTGGTGGTCGGGTTGCTGGTGGTGGTGGTGCTCGTCATCACCGGACGGTCGGCCTCCCAGTATTTTGCCGCCCAGCGGGAGGAAGCCACCCGAGCCGACTACGCCAAGGTGGTCACGAACGACCAGCTTAAGGCGTTTGTCGCCCAGTATCCGAATCACCTTCTGGCCGGGGTCGCCGAGCTGCGCCTGGCCGATGATGGCTATGCCGCGGGCAACTTTGCCGGAGCTCAGGCCGATTACACCAAGGCGGCAAGCCTGCTGGCGGGCCAGCCTCTTGGTCAACGCGCCCAGTTGGGAGCCGCCATGTCCCGGCTCCAGTCCGGCCAGCCCGCCGAGGCCGAGCTCAAACAGCTCGCGGGAGATGTTTCCCTGTTCAAGGGCATCCGGGTCGAAGCCGCCTACACCCTCGCGGTACTCGCGGCTGATGCCGGCCGCAGCGATGATTTGAAGGCGCAGGTTCAGCAGGTGCGGGAGATCGAGCCGAATGGGCTTTGGGCCCAGCGGGCTGTCGGGTTGCTGGGCCGCCAGGCGTCTACCGCCAGCCCTGCCGCCCCCGCTCCGGCTGTGACAGCCCCTGCCGCCACTCTCGCGGCGCCGGCCGGCACGCCCTCGGTGGTTTTCCCGGGCGCGGCCAAGTGATCCGGCGACAGCCCCCACGGCGCAGCCGGAGCTGCGCCTTGTGCAAAGTGGTCGGGGCGACAGGATTCGAACCTGCGACCTCCTGGTCCCAAACCAGGCGCTCTACCAGGCTAAGCTACACCCCGTAAACCGCACAGGCGACAGCCGGTCGGCCTGATTGTCAATGGTGCCGTGCCCGGCCGGGAGGGGTTTTTGGCCCGTTTTGACCGGTTGCGGGCATTTTGTGAAAAACTCGGCCCAATCTCTGCTTGCTTAGCTTCCGAATAACACCCACCCTGTCTCTTCTGAACCAACAACTACATGGATACGATTTCACGCGATAACAACACCAGTTACCTGCCGGTTGCCGGCATCATTGTCGGCCTTCTGGGCCTCATCCTTTCCGGCGTGGCACTGGCCAAGGTAAGCAACGCCAACAAGGCGATCGCGACCCAAGGCACCGACCTTCAGGCCAAAATCGATGATGTGGGCGGTCAGGTGCACGGGGCCGTGGCCGCGGCCGAGAAGGCCAATGGCAGGGTCGACGGCCTGACCAACGACACCCAGAAGGGGTTTAGCCAGATCGCCGCCATCATCGGCGACATCCGCGCCGATCTCACCAAGCTGCAGGAGGCTTCGAAGGCCAAGGCGCCGGCGGCCGGTGGCAAATCCGGCCCGGTCACCGCGGGTCCCGGCGAATACGTCGTCAAGTCGGGCGACACGTTTTCCAAGATCGCCGCTGCGCAGGGCGTGAAGGCCGCGGACATCGCGGCAGTCAACCCCGGAGTGGATTCCTCCAAGCTGAAGGTGGGCCAGAAGATCAAACTGCCCAAGAAGTAACCCGCCGTTTCCGAGCGGATCACTGCTTTTCCCTCGCCTCCCTGCCACACGGTCGGGAGGCGATTTTATTTTTCACCGCCATGAGCCCACCGCACCACGGCCCGCCGGCGCGCTGGCACCTGCTCGGCAGCACCACGCAGGCCACCACGCCGGTTTTCAAGGTCTTGCGCCAGCGCTACCGCCATCCGGTCCGCCAGACCGAGCGGGAGTTCGTGGTCATCGACGCGGCCGACTGGGTCAACGTGCTCGCGCTCACGCCCGCCGGCCATCTCGTCCTGGTCAACCAGTTTCGCTTCGGCATCGACGGCTTTTCGCTCGAACTGCCCGGCGGCGTGATCGACCAAGGCGAGGATCCGGTGGTTGCGGGAGTGCGCGAGCTGCGCGAGGAGACGGGCTTCGCCGGCGTGCGGGCGCGCAGCATCGGCTGGGTGCATCCCAACCCCGCGATCCAGAACAACCGCTGCCACCTTGTGCTGGTCGAGGAGGCCGTGCGGTCGGCGGAGCAGGAATGGGACACCGACGAGGAAATCGCGGTCAGCACCGCACCGGTGGCCGAGGTGCTCGCCGCCGCGCGCGGTGGCCGGATCACGCATGCGCTCGTCCTCAATGCACTGTTCTGCTTCGAGCCGATTTGGGCGGGGCTGAACCAGGGCGGGTCCGTTTGACTTTGCGGGGCCCCCACCTTAGCTGACAGCTCGTCTATGTCCGCCCCCGCTTTTGCCAATCCCGCCGCCGTCCTCGGCCCCGCCCCGGCCCCGCAGCTCGCCGAGGCGCTGGAGCGGGAAATCCGGCGCATTTACGGCCGGAGCCCGCTCTATGGGCGGCGGTTTCCGCTGCACGTGGAGCCGCTGCAGTGGTCGTGCTACCGGGAAATCCCGGTGCTGACGAAGCAGGAGATCGTGCGGCACGGACACCAGGCGTTTTTCGCTGACTATGCGGAAATCGAGCGCGGGCTGACGGAGAAACGTTTCGAATACGAAAGCACCTCCGGCACCACGGCGGGGCCGATGACGGTCATCATGGAGGAAGGCTGGTGGGCCGCCCAGACGGCGCGCGCCTACCGGGCCTCGCCGATCCTGCGAGAGTTTGCGGACCGGCCGCACCGCAAGTGCGTGCTCGCGCCGGTCGGCTGCTCGAGCAACCTCTGTCCCTACGAGGACCACCCGTTTCCGCACCGCTATTTTGACGGCACGGTCTATCTCAACCTCTCCAGCGATCCATTCGCGTTTCCCGAGCGCGAGTGGGACCGCATCGTGGTCGAGCTGCAGGCGACCCAGCCCGAGGTATTGGAGGGCGAGCCGGTCTATCTGGCGCTGCTGGCGCGCGCAGCCCGGCGCCGCGGCGTGAGCGTGCCGAGTCTCCGGGCCGTGATCCTCACCTACGGCAAGGCCAGCCGGCAGCACAGCCGGCGGATCGCGGAGGTGTTTCCCGCCCCGCAGGTGGACCTCTACGGCTCGACCGAGGCTGGCTACCTGTTTGTGGGGGAGGCGTTCCGGGACAACTCCCAAGTGATCGATGCCAATGCGTTCATCGAACTCGCCCCCTGGCGGGCGGAATGGCCCGACGTGTTTCAAATCTATGTGACGACGCGCGACCGCGAGGCCATGCCGCTGCTCCGCTACCACACCGGTGACATCGTGCGTCGGCTCCCCGGCGGCTTCCGCATCCTCGGGCGCGAGCGCGACCTGCATTTCCGCGCCGACGGCGGGCTGGTGACCCCTGACGACATCGACGCGGTGCTGCCGCCCGATTTTGCCTGCTGGCACTGGTCACTGGCCCAGACGTCGGACCAGCGCTGGGATTTTCACTATGTGGCCGACGAGGTGGCGCCGGCGGCATTGGCCGGAGCCGTTGCGGCTGCACTCGGCCCGGACGCGCGCGTGGCGGCCTTCCGCCGCCGTTCCATCGCTCCCGCGGCCAGCGGCAAGTTCGCGCTGCTGAAGCCGTTGGCCCGATGAATTGAGTAGGCGGGCTAATGGCCGGCTTAAGGCCGCCTTATAGGCCGGCGATTTTTTGGCTGCGGCTTTACATCGCCTTCGCGGCCCGCCTAGATGGTGGTTGTAGGGTCGGACGCCCATTGTCCGGCCATGCCCTTATCGACCCAACCTATCCTCCCTTGCGATGAGCCTTTTCGGAAAACTATTCAGTTCCTCCATCGGTCGGAAATTCCTGATGGCCGCATCGGGCCTTGTGCTCGTGGGTTTTGTCGCCGGCCATCTGGCGGGCAACCTCCAGATCTTCTCGCCGCCGGACCACATTAACGGTTATGGCGGCTTCCTCCATTCGCTCGGACCGGTTCTCTGGGTGGTGCGCCTGTTTCTGCTCGCCTGCGTGGGGATCCACATCTGGGCGGCGGTGATGCTCACGATGGAAAACCACGCCGCCCGGGGCGCGGAGAACTACGCCTCCACCCACTGGATCAACGCCACGCTCGCCTCCCGTACGATGCGGCTCAGCGGACTCGTGGTGCTGGCCTTCCTCGCCTACCATCTCGCGCAATTCACGCTTGGGGTCGCCCAGGCCGACAGCTACAAGACCCATTTCAACTACACGATGACGGGTGATTTCCACGTGCTCGGCATCCCGGTCGTGGCCAAGGGTGAGGTGGTGCCCGACGTCTACAGCATGGTTTTCCTCGGGTTTTCGAACCCGGTGGTCTCGATCTTCTACATTGTCGCCGTCGGGCTGCTGTCGCTGCACCTGCTGCACGGGGTGGACTCGATGTTCCAGACGTTCGGCTGGCGCAATCAGCGCTGGGCGGGCTGCCTCCACCGGGTTGTCGCGCTCTGCTGCCTGCTTTATTTTATCGGCAATCTGGCCATTCCGGGTGCGATCCTGACCGGTCTGGTCCGGCCAGCCGCCGGCACCGCCGCAGCGCTTAAACTCGCCCCCGCCCAACCCTGACCCTTCCGCCCATGGCCACGCTCGATTCCAAGATTCCCTCCGGCCCGCTCGCCGACAAGTGGCGCAAGCACAAGACGGAGATCAAGCTCGTCAATCCCGCCAACAAGCGGAAATACGAGATCATCGTCGTCGGGGCCGGCCTCGCCGGCGCTTCCGCGGCGGCCACCCTCGCCGAGCTCGGCTACCGGGTGAAAAACTTCGTGTTCCACGACAGTCCCCGGCGCGCCCACTCCATCGCCGCCCAGGGCGGCATCAATGCGGCGAAAAACTATCAGAACGACGGCGACAGCGTCTACCGGCTGTTCTACGACACGATCAAGGGCGGCGACTACCGCGCCCGCGAGGCCAACGTGCACCGCCTCGCCGAGGTCTCCGTCAACATCATCGACCAGTGCGTCGCGCAGGGCGTGCCCTTCGCGCGCGAGTACGGCGGTCTGCTGGCCAACCGCTCTTTCGGCGGCGCCCAGGTGTCCCGCACCTTTTACGCCCGGGGCCAGACCGGCCAGCAGCTGCTCCTTGGCGCCTACTCGGCCCTCTCCCGCATGGTCGGCGCCGGCGGCGTCGAGCTCCATACCAACAGCGAGATGCTCGACCTCGTGGTCGTCGGCGGCCACGCCAAAGGCATCATCGTGCGCGACCTCATCACCGGCGAAATCACCCGGCATGCGGCCGACGCCGTCATCCTCGCGACCGGCGGCTACGGCAACGTCTTCAATCTTTCCACCTACGCCCGGCAGTCCAACGCCACCGCCATCTGGCGCGCCTACAAGCGCGGCGCGTGCTTCGCCAATCCATGCTTCACGCAGATCCATCCGACCTGCATCCCGGTCAGCGGTGACTACCAGTCCAAGCTCACCCTCATGTCCGAGTCCCTGCGCAACGACGGTCGCATCTGGGTGCCGAAGAACAAGGAGGACCGCCGGAAGGATCCGAATTCGATCCCGGAGGCGGACCGCGACTACTACCTGGAGCGGATGTATCCAAGTTTTGGAAACCTGGCCCCCCGGGACATCGCCTCGCGCGCGGCCAAGCGCGTCTGCGACGAGGGCCGCGGCGCCGGCGAGAGCGGGCTGGGCGTCTACCTCGACTTTTCCGACGCCATCCGCCGCCTCGGCGAGGCCGGCGTGCGCGAGCGCTACGGCAACCTGTTCGACATCTACCATGAGATCACCGCCGAGAGCGGCTACCGGACGCCGATGCGCATCTATCCGGCCGTCCATTACACCATGGGCGGGCTCTGGGTGGACTACAACCTCATGTCGAATCTCCCCGGGCTCTTCGTGCTGGGCGAGGCGAACTTCTCCGACCACGGCGCGAACCGCCTCGGCGCCTCGGCCCTCATGCAGGGCCTGGCCGACGGCTACTTTGTCGTCCCCTACACGGTCGGCGACTACCTGGCTTCCCAGAAGCCCGGTTCCCGGCCCTCGCCCGACGCCCCCGAGTTCCGGGAGGCCGCGACGGCCGTCACCGGCCAGACCGCGCACTTCCTCGGCATCAACGGCCGGGAGCCCGTCAGCCATTTCCACAAGCGCCTCGGCAAGATCATGTGGGACGGCTGCGGCATGGCCCGCACCGCGGCGACCCTGCAGAAGGCGCTGGCGGAGATCCCGCCGCTGCGCGAGGAGTTCTGGGCCAGCGTCAAGGTGCCGGGTTCGGCCGACACCCTCAACCAGTCGCTCGAGCAGGCGGGGCGGGTGGGCGATTTCCTCGAACTCGGCGAGCTCATGTGCCGCGACGCGCTCACCCGCGAGGAGAGCTGCGGCGGCCATTTCCGCGAGGAGCACCAGTATCCCGACGGCGAATGCAAGCGCGACGACGAGCATTTCGCCCATGTCGCGGCCTGGGAGTACCAGGGCGCCGGCCAGACCCCGCGGCGCAACATCGAGCCGCTCCAGTACGAATTCGTCAAGATGAGCGTGCGCAACTATAAGTGAGGCCAGGGCGGCGTTCACCGTAAATCTCCAATCGTCATATCTTACTTTTCCCATGGTCGCTGCCAACAGTTCCCAGTCCATCTCCGTCACCCTCCGGGTCTGGCGCCAGACCGGTCCCTTCCAGCCGGGCCGGTTTGTCGATTACCCCGCGCGGGACCTCAACCCCAACATGTCGTTCCTTGAGATGCTGGACGTCGTGAACGACGGTCTCACGGTGGCGGGCGACGAGCCGATCGCGTTTGCGCACGACTGCCGCGAAGGCATCTGCGGCACCTGCTCGCTCACGATCAATGGCAAGCCCCACGGGCCCGGCCAGGGCATCGCCACCTGCCAGACCTATGTGCGCAGTTTCAAGGACGGCGACATCATCGTCGTCGAGCCGTTCCGCGCCCGCGCCTTCCCGCTGGTCCGGGATCTCGTCACCGACCGCAGCGCCTTCGATAAGATCCAGCAGGCCGGCGGCTTCATCAGCGTGCGCACGGGCGCGGCGCCGGATGCCAACTCCATTCCGGTCCCGAAGCCCGACGCCGAACTCGCTATGGATGCCGCCGCCTGCATCGGCTGCGGCGCCTGCGTGGCGGCGTGCAAAAATTCCTCGGCCATGCTGTTCGTCGCCGCGAAGGTGTCCCAGTTCGGGCTGTTGCCGCAGGGCCAGGCGGAGCGCGACCGTCGCGTGCTCGCGATGGTTTCGACGATGGACGGCCTTGGCTTTGGCAACTGCACCAACCAGTATGAATGCAGCGCGGCCTGCCCGAAGCTCATTTCCCACGATTTCATCGCTCGGCTCAACCGCGACTACCTGACCGCCTCGCTCCGCCAAGCCTTCACGCCGGCACCTGCGGGTGCCGACGGTGGGGCGGGCTGAGCGACCACCGGCGGATTAAGCCGGAAGTGGCAGGATGACCGCCCGGCGGGCGGGGTTAACCTTTCCTGCCCCGGCTGGCCCTTGGGGCGGCCGCCGGATTCTGGGCGGTGCCACCGGGATTGCTCCCTGGGGAGGTGGCGGTGCGATTTCCCCCGGACCCCGCCGCGGCGGTGGGCCGGCCGGAGAGGACGGAGCTGACGCCGTCGGCTGCATCTCCTGCCGCCAGCTCGGTCCCGGCGTCTGTGAGATTGCCGGACGTCGCTGGCGGGGGGACTTGGTCAGATTCGGTTCCCGCCACATTGCCCCCGCCGGCATCGGTCGGTCCCGGCGCAGCGGCCGCCGGCTGGGCTGCCGCCAGCGTTGGATCCAGGTTCATGATATAGGTCCGGGCCCGAACTTCGGTCAGGGAGGGATTCGGTACCTTGCCGGCGATCACGGCCGCCGGGGTCATCGTTGAATCCTTGAGATGCAAATGTTCGGACTGTCCGGACTTCGTGAGGATCACTTCATCCGCAACCGCATCATAGGACGTGACCGCGTAGCCGGAGAAATTACCGCCGACGGCGACCCAGGCCGAGGAGCCGTTCGAAGTGTCGGCCAGGGAAACCTGGGTATGATCGCCGGCCACCAGCAGGCCGTTGAATTCAATGGTTCCGCCGAATCCAGTGACGACAACTGCGAGCAGCCAGAGGAGGAGGGCCGGCCGGAGTATCATGGGCTGAAACACGAAGGCGGATCAAGTGGCGGAAGCGGTTTTGCTTCCATTGGAGAGCCGGTTTCCCAGTGGCGTCACTGACCGGTGGGCGCAGGTGGATTCACCGGTGTCTGGCGGGTCTGGATGGTCATGGTGCCGCCCCCGGTCGTCACAGGCGCCCCCGGGGCGCCGCCGGCGGCATTGTTGGCGCCTTGGAATCCGCCCCGGCCGCCGCCCACAAAGGTAGTGGTGCCGCCATTGGCGTTGGTGATGCTGATGGGCTGCCCTTGGTTGACGGTCAGATTGGTGTAGCTTTCACCATTCACGGGCGCGATTGATCCCGCCGGGAGATAGGGGGCGAGATCCGCCATCGAGGCGGAGGTTTTGCCGGTCGCAAGGAAGTACTGGTTGGCTGCGGCGTTGATCTGCCGGAGATTGCCCGCCACGGACGGTCCCTGGCCGTTGGGTCCGCCCATGCCGCTGAGGGGATTGATCGGGGGCGGCGCCGCCTGTTCGACAATGACGGCGTTTTTGAGCTTCACCGGGAGATTGAGCGTGCCCTTCTTCAGCACGATCTGATCATTTTTCTCGTCAAAAGAGGTGACAGTGTAACCGGAGAAGACCCCGCCGACCGGCACCCAGCCACACGCGCCGGTATCGGTGTTGGTCAGCGAAACCTGGGTCTTGCCGTCGGCGACAATCAGACCGTTGAATTCAATGTTGCCCGCACCGAAGGCAGCGGTTGGGAGCAGCAGCAGGAACAGCCAAAGGCGGTTTTTCATGGGAAGCGGGAGGGTGGAGGCGGAAGTGGCGACCGGGCGGAACCGGACGCAAATTGTCCGGAGAACCGCCGCCCTTATGACGTCGCGCGGCCGGGGGTGGTTTCCATCCAGTGAATTCTGCGGCGCGGTCTTTTCGGCCCCCTTCACCCGAGCTTTCCGAACTCCCTAAGAAGTTCAGCCACAGGCGGGTGGATTTGATCCGGGGAAATCCGACCCAGCAACTCCCGGATCACCGATCGCACCTCGTCCCCCTCCGGGCCGGCCTCCAGGGCCACCGTGAGATATGCGTGGAGGGAAAGCTGAAAAGCCCCCGTGGCCAGGTCCGGACGGTCCCGCGCCAGGTAAACCAGTCCCATCTCCCGGAGCAGGGCGGCCAGGCCGAGTTGTTTGGTCCGGCGGTTCTCCGGCGATTCGCCGGCGGCCAACAGCTGGAGCTGCGTGTCGATGCCGAGCGGAAGAAACTGGTCCGCCGGCAGCGCAAACAACTTTTCCTGGGCGTGCAGCGCCGCGGCCAGCGCCGACTCGAGTTGCCCGCTTTCGCGCAATTGCGCGATCCGGGCGACGAACTGCCGGAGCAGGTCGATGAACCGCAGGATGTAGTCATCCGGCATGGGCAGAGTCTCCCGGGCTGCGATCCGTCCCGCGGGGCGCTGAAGTATCCATGGAATGGAGACAGAAGACGGACGGACGGAAGCGCCTTCGACCCGGCGCCTAGAAATTCGCCGTGACCTCGTGCTGGTGGCCGGGCTGGAGCGTCAGGGCGCCGAGCTCGGCGCATTCCTGCTGGTCGTTCTTGTAGAGCCGGACGGTCACGGCCGCGGTGGCGTCGGCGGTTTCCCAACGCCATTTGCCGATGGAGATGAACTGCAGCGGCACGCCCTTGTCCGGACTGAGGCCCGGGCCGTCGCCGCGGAGGAAAAGCTTGTTGCCGATCCCGATGTAGGCGGTCGCGGTGAGGCGGGTGAAACCGTCGGAGGACAGCGCGCTTTCGGCCGGCGCGGCGGGTTCCCGCAACTCGGCCACCGGCGCGGGCGGCGGAACGCCGAACGGCATGGGCGGATTGCTGAGTTGGGTGGCGTAGCCGCCGGTGGAGGAGAGCGGCGTGTCGTCGCTCAGACCGAGCTCGAGCATCGGGTTGGTGTTGCCGGACGAAGTCGGCGGCGCCGGCGGGGGCTCTTCCGGCGGGGGCGGTAATGCGGGGGCGGATACCGTCCCCGGTGGGGACGGTTCGGCGGCGGTTTCCGGTTCCCCGGTCGCGGGCTTGGGGCGCTTGCGTTTGGGCGGGAGGGTGGCGGCGCCGGTTTCACCGGCGGGCGCCGAGGGCGGTTCGGCCGGCGGAGGCGTCGCGGCGGTGGAATCCGCCGGAGCGGTTGGGGCCGGCGGGGCGCTGCGGGCTGCGGCCAGGGCTGCGGTCAGTCCGGCGGTGAGGGCGGGCAGCGTGGCGGCGGTCGTCGCGAGAGCGGCGAGGTGCTGCTGCACGGCGGCATCGAGCTTGGTGAGGGCGGTGGTGCTCCGGGCGAGCTTGTCGGCGGCGGACTCGAGGCGTTCGGCCTCGGCGGCGCGGAGCGTGTTGACCTCCTGCTGGAGGGCCTCGTTTTCGGTGGCGGCGGCCTCGTTCAGGCGCTGGTTGAATTCGGAAATTTTTTCCTGGAGCCTTTGCGGCAGGTGTTCGGCGGCCTTGAGGTTCTTCTGGGTGAGCGTGGCGATCTCGTGGAGTCCGGCGGCGGCGATGCTGATCTGTTCGGCCGCGCTCGCGGTGGTGCGGGCGAGGGCCTCGAGGCTGCGCTGCCGATCGGCGAGGGCCTCACGGTCGGTTTGAGCGTAATCGGCAAGAAAGGGGATGGCAAAGAGCACCGCGCCGAGCGCGACGCAGACCACAATGGCGATGAGTGGAGCCGTCCCCAGCGGCAGGCTGCTTTTCTGGTAGGTGAGCCAGGCGGCGACAAGCAGCACGATGTCGCCAATGATGAAGGGCAGCTTGGGCAACCTCGGTGCGTCGTTGGATAATGGCATGAGGCGGGCAGGGTGTGGGATTCTTTGTGGGAGTTGCGGGACGGATGCTCAAGACGGAAAATGGGACCGGGCGGTGCGTGGGGGAGCGGCGGGCCGGCCGGTCAGTCGTTGCCAAAGCGTTCGGCGAGCGCGGCGTGCAGCCGGTCCCATTCGACGGGATGCAGGTCCTCCTTGCGACCGGGCGCGATCTGGCGGTGGTCGGTCATGCGCGCGAGGGTCCAGCGGTAGAGGGCCCAGCGCGGGGCCAGCCATTCCAGTGCGCTGGCGATCTGGGCGGCGGTGAGCGGCCTCCGGGCCGTGTCGCCGGCGAAGGCGAGGCCGAGCAGAAAATCGTTGCAGCGGGAGCGCCCGAGAAACCGCGAGGCGCCGGCGTGCCACGCGATGTTTTCGTCGGCCACGAGCACGCAGCGCCGGCCGTCGGCGTCAATCAGTGCGTGGTAGCTGACCTGGCTCTCCGGCTGCAGCAGACGGGCGACGGTCGTCGCAAACTCCATCCCGCTGTGGTGGAAGCAGACCCCCAGGCGCTCGTGGACCGGCGCCGCCGCAAAATTGGGCGAAAACGCGGTGGCTTCGGGGAAGGGCATTTAACGCGGGGGCCAGGGGGCGCCGGACCACTGGCGCCAGGCCAGACCGAGCATGGAGAGGATCATGCCGATGCGCAGCGCTCCCTCCAGCGTGAGCACGACCAGCAGCCACCGCAGACCCAGGTGGCGGCGGACGGCGTAGCCGACGGCGGAGACGAGGAACATGCAGACAATCTGGATGCGGAATAAAGGCGGGCGGAGCATGAGGACCATCCAAAGGTAGCAAAGGAAGACGCCGACGAGCCAGAGAAACGCCGTGATCTCCGCGGGGCCAAGGTCACGGGGGTCGGTGTGGTGCTTGATCTGCCGGACCCCGACATAACGTTCGGCGATGATCAGCTGCCAGACCTCGAAGGCCAGAACCAGCGGGGCAAAAAAGAGCAGCGGGGAGATGGGCATGGTCGGCAAAACTTGGGTTGGCCTGACGCGAACGTTGCGCGCGAAACTGCAACATGGCGATGGCAAAACTCCTGGCGACTCGAACGGGCCGCGGGCGGATTGACGGAGTCCCGGGGGGCGAAGCCAGCCCGGAAACATGTCAACTATTGGTTGACAAAGCTGAGGGACAGGGTGGCGGGCCACTTCGGCGGTTGCGCTCCGGAGCTTTCACTGCCACGGTCCGGCCCTCCATGATGATCTTCGCCGGCTGCACGCTCGCCTACGACGTGCTCACGCCTTCCGCCAATTTCACCTTCAACATCCTCGCCAACCGGGACCCGTATCAGCAGCTCATTGCGGAGACCATCCGGCTGTCGCCGGAGGTGCCGCTCGAGCAGACCGCCACGTCCAAAGGCAACCGGGTGTTCCGCGCCGAGGCGCCGGGCGGAGCGTTTCTGGTCGATTACAGCGCCCGCGTCGAGGTGGCCCGGCCGGCCGTTCCAGGCGAGGTCCGGCCGGACAATCCCGGCCGCCTGCCCCTGTCCGTGCTGACCTACATGCTGCCGAGCCGGTATTGTGAGAGCGACCGGTTTGCGCAGGCGGCCTGGGATCTCTTCGGCAAGATTCCGAACCGGGTGGAGCAGGTGCGCGAAATCTGCCGTTGGGTGGACGCCAATCTGGAATACAAACCTGGCGCGACCGATTCCCGCACTTCGGCCTGGGACGTCTGGCAGCAGCGCAAGGGCGTTTGTCGCGACTACACCCATCTCGCGATCGCGCTGTGCCGGGCGCTGAGCATCCCGGCGCGGTATGTGGGCGGCTACGCCATCGGGCTGGACCCGATGGATTTTCACGCGTGTTTCGAAGCGTATCTCGGCGGACAGTGGTATCTGTTTGATCCGACCGACGGCATTGCGCCGGACCATGTGGTGGTGATCGCGCGCGGGCGCGACGCCGCCAACGCGGCCCTCACGACCATCTTCGGCCGGGTGAACGCCCATCCGGTGAAGGTGACGTGCACGCTCGCGGAAGCCACGGTTCCCGCCGCTCCGCCGGCCTGAGCGGAGACGGAGGGAGCGCTCAGAGCGAGGTTGAACGCGGCCGGCGGGCTTGCCGGCCCCGCGTCACTTGGCTGCTGCAGCCGGGTTGGGCACCAGCTTCTCGATGTTGCCGGTCGCGATGTTGGCCATCAGCACGTCACCGGTCAGCGGGTCGAGGCTGAATGAAACCACGCCGACGCGCCGTGCGATCTTCTCCACCGTCACCTTGCCGCCCTTGCCATCGACCGGGCTGAGCGCCCAGATCCAGCCGCTCACATAGTCGGCAAACAGATAATGGCCGGTGAGCGCGGGCAGCGCCGAACCCCGGTAGACAAAGCCGCCGATGATGCAGTTGCCGGAATCGGCGGTGACGCCGGGGATGTTTGGGTGGCGGTAGGTGAAGAGCGGTTCCGCAAACGTCACGCCGGCCGGGGGCGTCCGGACGACCGCACCGCGCAGCTGAAAGGCTTCGTCACCCTCCCGGTAGTTCCAGCCGTAGTTTTCCCCGCGCCGGATGATGTCCACTTCCTCCACCCGGTCCTGGCCGACGTCGCCGGCCCACAACAATCCGGTCACGGGGTCGAAGCTGATGCGCCAGGCGTTGCGGAGACCGACGGCCCAGAATTCCGTCCGGACCTGGGCGGGATCCACGGGAGCGCCGTTGAATTCCTTCGCGTTCACATACGGGTTGTCGGGCGGGATGGTGTAGGTGCCGGCGTTCACGGCGGGGTGCGGATTGGGCGGCAGGCTGCCGGGACGCTGATCGACGTCGAGGCGCAGGATGCAGGAGAAAAAATTGTGGTCGATCCGCTGGCTGTTGTGATACTGGTCGTTGGCGCCGCCCTCGTCCCCGATGGTCAGGTAGAGGTAGCCGTCGGGGCCGAAGAGCAGTTCGCCACCATTGTGGTTGGGGGCGCGGTCCAGTTGGGAAAAGAGCGGCTGTTCGGAACCGCTGTCGGCCCGGTTGGCATTGTCGGCGGCGATGGTGAAACGCGCCAGCCGGTCATGGGATTCGCGTCGGCCGGCGGTCGCGGAGGCGACGGTGAGCCAGAGATAGAACTGCCGGTTCTTCTTGTAATCGGGATGAAACGCGAGGGCGAGCAGGCCGTTTTCGACGTCGGTGTTGCCCACTTCCGCGGTGAGATCGAGGAAAGTTTCGCGGGCCGGTTTGGCGAGATCAGGGATGACGATGATGCGACCCGGCTTTTCCAGAATGAAAAGCCGGTTCGTTTCGCCGGGCGGGGTGACGATGGCGAGGGGTTGATCGAAGCGAAGGCCGTCCAACGCCGGCACAACCTTGAAGGGCAGTGGCGGGGCGGGCGGCGGCGTGGCCACGGGTGCCACTGGCGCGGTGCCGGGTGGCTGGGCCGCGGCGGACGCAAACATCAGGCCCAGGGCAGACAGGGCGGAGAAGACCGGGGAGCGAGGGGAGAAGCGCATGGGGGCGATTCTATTGGCGGCCCGAAGGGTGGTGCGCAAGCCGCAAGGTGGAGCCGGTTTGCTGGCTGAAACCGAAGCGGCGGCAGCGGCTGGCGCGAAGGCCAGGGTGGTTCGCGCCAACAAAAAGGCCGCGGCGGGGGCCGCGGCCTAGGGAGGGGGTTGGCTGCGATCAGCCCGGTGGATCAGCCTTTGGCGTCGGCCGGTCCCTGGGCGTCGTCCGGAATGCGCATGCAATAGAAGCTGCGGTAGACGAAGACCAGGGCGACGATGAAGAAGAACGCCCCGATGGCAGTCTTAAGATTTTGATCCTTCATGGTCACCGCAATCTGAACGGCGAGGAGGCCGAACAGGGTGGTGAACTTGATGACGGGATTCATCGCCACGGAGGAGGTATCCTTGAACGGGTCACCCACGGTGTCGCCAACGACGGTCGCGGCGTGGAGATCAGTGCCCTTCTGGCGGAGTTCAACCTCGACGATCTTCTTGGCGTTATCCCAGGCGCCGCCGGCGTTGGCCATGAAGATGGCCTGGAAGAGGCCGAAGAACGCGATGCCGATGAGGTAGCCGATGAAGAAGTAGGCGTTGAAGAACGGCAGCGCGAGGGCGAAGCAGAACACCACGATGAAGATGTTCCACATGCCCTTCTGGGCGTAGACGGTGCAGATGCGGACCACTTCCTTGGAGTCCTTCTCGGAGGCGGTGGTGGCATCGAGCTTCATGTGCTCCTTGATGTAGACGACCGCGCTGTAGGCGCCGGTGACGACGGCCTGACAGGAAGCGCCGGTGAACCAGTAGATAACGGAACCGCCCATGATCAGGCCGAGGATGATCTCGGGCTGGACAATGGAGAGAGCGCCGACGACCTCCTTGAAGGGGCCAGGGACGCCCGAAAGGACCTGCTTGTCGTAGAGTTCCTTCAGCATCATGATAATGCCGAACACCATGGTGGTCGCGCCGACGACCGCGGTGCCGATGAGCACGGGCTTGGCGGTGGCCTTGAAGGTGTTGCCGGCGCCATCGCCCTTTTCCAGTTGGTACTTGGCGTTCTCGAAGTCCGGCTTGAAGCCGAAGTCCTTCTCGATTTCGGCCGCGATGCCCGGACGGCCCTCAATCTGGGAGAGCTCATAGACGGACTGGGCGTTGTCGGTGACCGGGCCGTAGCTGTCGACTGCGATGGTGACCGGGCCCATGCCGAGGAAGCCGAAGGCCACGAGGCCGAAGGCGAAGATCGGTGCGGCAAACGCAAACTCCGCCGGCATGAGGTGGAGGAGGGCGACATTCTGGGAGAAGTAGTAGGACGCGGCCATCAGCAGCATGATCACGAGGCCCATCCAGAAAGCGGAGAAATTACCCGCGACCAGACCGGAGAGGATGTTGAGCGAGGCGCCACCGTGCCGGGAGCAGTTGGTGACCTCCTTGACGTGGCGGGAGTTCGTGCTGACGAAGATCTTGGTGAACTCGGGAATCAGGGCGCCGGCGACCGTTCCGCAGCTGATGATCACTGAGAGGACCCACCACAGGGCGGGATCGATGCCGGTTTGATGGCCCAGCAGCAGGTAGGACGCGATGAAGGTGATGCCGATGGAGACGGCGGACGTGAGCCAGACGAGATGGGTGAGCGGGGCTTCGAAATCGAAATCCTTCAAATTGCCGTACTTGGCCTTCGAGATCGCCTGGTTGAGCAGGTAGGAAACGAGTGACGTCACAATCATCAGTGCCCGCATGACGAAGAGCCACACGATGAGGGTGGCGCAGAGCGTCGGGTCCTTGACGAGGGCCAGCGCGAGGAAGGAGATCAGCGCCACGCCGGTCACACCGTAGGTTTCAAAACCATCGGCGGTCGGCCCGACGGAGTCGCCGGCATTGTCACCGGTGCAATCGGCGATGACCCCGGGGTTCTTGGGGTCGTCCTCGGGCAGCTTGAAGACGATCTTCATCAGGTCGGAGCCGATGTCGGCAATCTTGGTGAAGATGCCGCCGCAGATGCGGAGGACGGAGGCGCCGAGGGATTCGCCGATGGCGAAGCCGATGAAGCAGGGGCCGACGAGCTCGCGCGGCAGGAACACCAGAATGCAGATCATGAAGAACAGCTCGACGCAGACCAGGAGCAGGCCGACGCTCATGCCCGAGCGCAGCGGAATGAAGAGCGTGTTGAGCGGGTTACCCTTGAGAGCCGAGAAGGCCGTGCGGGAGTTGGCGACGGTATTGATGCGGATTCCGAACCACGCTACGCCGTAGGAGCCGAGGATGCCGAGGATGGAGGCGAGCAAAATGACCGCCACATGGACGGCGGTATTGCCCGAGAGGACGCCGAAGTAGTAGACCATGCAGGCACCGATGAGCAGCCAGAGAATGGCGAGGAACTTGCCCTGCGTGAAGAGGTAGGTTTTGCACGTCTCCCAAATCATGTTGGAAACGTTGGCCATGGAAGAGTGCACCTGGAGGGCCTTCGTCTGCATGTATTGCACCAAGCCAAAGGCCGCGCCGACCGCGCAGAGCAGAATGCCGAGATACATGAGGGTCGTGCCGCTGACACCTCCCAGACCGTCGAACTTCACCTGCGTGAGATCCGGGATTTTGATGTCGGCTTCGCCGGCAAATGCGAGCGAGGGGCAGAGCAACAGGGCGAGGAAGGCGGTCTTTCGACGGGTTTTGAGGGCAGTCATGGGTGCGATGATAAGGGTTTCAAGACGCGGCGTGAAACTGCTGCATCGACAGAGACCGGGCGAGTCAATTCGTGGTGTCTGTAACGTGTATAACCATGGCGCACACCCGTCATAAGATCGGCTAATGGCCATGTTAACCAACTGTTATAAGGCTGGTTAAGATGTCATTTGCGATTTTTTGCCGCTTCGGCCGGTGCGCGGCCGGCCGCGGAGTCCAATGGCTTCCAGCCGCGGGCCCTGAGTGGTTGCGCACATCCGGTCAGCTGGTGCCCTCGGCTGGACTCGAACCAGCAAGACCTTGCAGTCAGGGGATTTTAAGTCCCCAGCGTCTACCATTCCGCCACGAGGGCCAGTGGAATTCGGATTGCGGATTCTGGATTGCGGGATGAAGTGGGCGCGGTGGCAAGTATCATTCGAAGGCATTTCGGGGTCGGCGGCACGGACCGCGAACAACCGTGAGAATAGGCCTCCTCGGCGGGAGCTTTGACCCCGTTCACTGCGGTCACCTCGCCGCCGCCCAAGATGCGCTGGCGGAAGGCGGGCTGGACCGCGTGATCCTGGTCCCGGCGGCCCAAGCTCCGCTCAAGTCGGATTCGCCGACGGCGAGCGGCCCGGACCGGCTGGCCATGCTGCGCCTGGCCACGGAGGATGATCCGCGTCTGGCCGTGTCGGATTGGGAATTGGTCAGGGGCGGATTGAGCTACACCGTGGACACGGTCAGGTATTTTGCCGCGCTGCATCCGTCGGACCGTCTGTGCTGGATTATCGGGGCGGATCAGGCTGGTCAGCTGGCCCGCTGGAAGGAAATCGATGCGCTGGTCCAGCTGGTGGAATTCATCTGTCTCGGCCGGCCGGGCTATGCGTTACCCGAAACGCCCGGTCTGGCCGGACTTCGCCTGCGGCTATGCGTGGGGCGGCGACTGGACGTCAGCTCCACGGACGTCCGGGCGCGGGTGCGGTCGGGGCGGTCACTGGAGGGCCTGGTCCCGCACAAGACAGTTGAGTATCTCCGTGCGAACCGTCTTTATCTCTGACCATGCCGATCAAAACTTCTGACCAACCGAATCTTGCGCTGCTGAAAATGCTGGTCAAAGCGCTGGATGAAAAGAAGGCGGAGGATCTGCGGGTGCTCGACGTGAGCGCGCAGTCAACCATCACCGACTACCTGCTCCTCGCCACCGGGAACTCGGAGCCGCACCTCCGGGCGTTGCGGATTGAGGTCGAGCGGGTGCTCGATGCGGTGCGCGCCCCGATCGGCGGTATGGACGGCGGCGGTTACGGCAGCGGCTGGACCGTGATCGATGCCTTCCAAATCATGGTGCATCTCTTCACGCCTGAACAGCGGGCGCTCTATGCCTTGGAAAATCTCTGGAAAGACGCGGTGCCGCTCAATGTGAATACGCTGCTGGCCATCCCCAAGCCGGCCCTGGTGAAGAAGACTGGCCGGGCCCAGCCCGCCAAGCGCCGGGCCGCTTCAGCCAAGACGATCGCTAAGAAAAGTCCCAAGAAAAAGGGGAAATGAGCAGGCACGGGCCAGGGAGCGGACTTGTTGCAACTTCCTCGTGTTTGGGCTTGTCGATCCCAATGGTGGCTGGCAGGCTTCCTGCAGCGCTGAAGCCGAGAAAGAATATGCGCTGCGTTCAACCAACCCAATCATGAAAACCACCCATGGGAAGTCTGCTTTCACTTTGGTTGAAATCATGATTGTCGTCGTGATCATCGGGCTGCTGGCCGCCATGGCGATACCGGCCTTTCAGAAAGTCAGAGCCAGCTCGCAGGACAAATCTATCCTGAACAATCTCCGGCAGCTGAACAGCGGTGCCGTGACCTATTACCTTGAGCGGGGAGTCAGCTCGGTGGCGACGACTGATCTTATGGGATCCAATTCATCCCAATACGTTAAGGCATTTCTGACCATTGCGGGGTGACTGGCCTCACATTTTCGAGCCACCCCGAGTGTTAGTCTGGGAGCTGGTTTTGGGTTGATGTCGTGGGTTGGGTGAGAGCTGTCCCGACGGAGGGAGGCCGTAGGCCGACCGGAGACGGGGCAGCGGAAAGTTCATGGGCAAAGCGTGCCGGAGTACGATAACCAAGACGACTGTGAGGCCGCCGGGTGTTGTAGGCGACCCGAAAGTCTTCGATGCCGACCCGGGCCTCCGTCAATGTCCAGAGCTGCTCACGGTTCAGGCATTCGTCCCGAAAGCGCCCATGGAACGATTCGACGAAGCCGTTTTGCCAGGGGCTGGCCGGCTCGATGTA
>CAIQQB010000103.1 GCA_903873805.1 uncultured Opitutia bacterium
GCCAAAGCCGAGGATATCCTGGCCAAAATCGAACGCTGCCGTCGGCGGCTGGAAGCCATCCAGCCCGGTTGCACCCTGCCCAAACGGCGCAATAAGGCCGCTTGAGTTATGTCTAGTCATAACGGCATCACTACACTAGCAGCTGGGGACCTCTGCCGCGGGCCCATGAAAAACGCGGAGGCGAGGAGCCTCCGCGTCGTGGAGGGACGGGTCGACCGTCCCGGGTACCGGCCGGCAGCCGGCTCAGAAATCAAACTGGTCGATGGTGTCCTTGTTGAAGATGAACGGCTTGCCGAGCATGATGTTGTCGCCGACAATCTCGTAGGTTTTGTCACCGACCTTGATGCTCTTGTCGCCGGCCTTCAGGGTGCCCTTGGCGAGGGCGTCGGCCGCGGAGATCGCCAGGTAGCCCAGTTCCTCGGTGTTCCAGAGGATGACACTGTCGGTCACGCCGGCATGGACGTAGGCCTTGTTTTCGTTGGGCAGACCGAGGCCGATGACCTTGACCTTGCCGGTCTTGCCGGCCTGCTTCACGGCCTCGGCCGCGCCGGGGACGCCGGGCGAGCAGATGGCCATGATGAGCTTCAGGTTCGGGTGCGCGCTCATCAGGGTGGTGGCCTCGGACTGAGCCTTGGACTTGTCGTCGTCGCTCGGGCGGAAATCCACGAGAGTCATCTTGGGATAGGTCTTCAGGCGCTCGTCGATGTGCTTCTTCCATTCGTTCTGGTTGGCGGCGGTCAGGGAAGCGGTGATGATGGCAAACTCACCCTCGCTGCCGCAGAGGCGCGCGGCCTCGTCCATCAGGGCGTAGCCGATGCCCTGGGGCGTGGCCTGGTTGACGAAGAACGTGCGGGCGTCGGGCAGCACATCGGCGTCGAAGCTCACGACCTTGATGCCCTTGGCCTGGGCCTTGCGCAGGGCGGTCGAGAGGGCGTCCTTGTTCTCGGCGGCGACGGCGATCACATCCACGCCGGCATTGATCCAGTTTTCCACGATCTGGTTCTGCATGGCCGGATCGGTCTGCGTCGGGCCGTCAAACAGGAGGGTGTCGCCGAGGGCGTCGGCGGCCTTCTGCGCGCCCTTGGCGGCGGAGAGGAAATAGGCGTTGCCCTTGGACTTGGGCAGCATGGCGATGGTGAGTTTCTTGCCGGCGGCCGGCGCGGGGGCGGCGCCGGGGGCGGCGGCATCCTTTTTGCCGCAGGCGGTGAGGAGCAGGCCGGCGACGAGGGACAGGGCGAGGAGTCGTTTCATGGGGAGGGGGAGGTTGGCGGGGTTGAGGAAGCCGAAGTCTGGGGGCGGGAACGGCGCTGAGACAAGATTTTTGGCAGCACGCTGGCGGTCAGGGCGACGATGAGCAGAAGGCCGATGAGCATGCCGCCGATTTCGCGCGGCCAGCCCACATAGGTGAGGCTGTCGCTCAGCACCGCGACCGCGGCCCAGCCGAGCAGGGTGCCGTGAACGCTGCCGCTGCCGCCGAAGATGCTGGTGCCGCCGAGCACGACGGCTGTGATGGCGAACAGCTCGTAGCCCGTGCCGGCGTCGGCTTTGGCCTGGTTGAGCCGGGCGGTGAAGATCAGGCCGGCCAGGGCCGCCACCACGCCCGCTAGGACATACACGGTGGCGAGGCGTCGGCCGACGGGCAGGCCCGCATAGCGCGCCCCTTCCGGCGCGAAGCCGATGGCGCGGAAGGACCGGCCGAAGGTGGTGCGGTGCACCAGCAGCCAGACCGCGGCCGCCACGGCGGCAAAGACGATCAGTTGGGCGGGCAGGCCGAACCAGGTGCCGCCGCCGATGGCGGTGAAGGCGGTGGGAAAGCCGGTGAACGTGTCCACCCCGCGCGTCAGCGCCTCGGCCAGCCCGCGGAACAATGAAAACGTGCCAAGGGTGACGATGAGCGGCGGCAGCCGCAGCCAGGTGATGAGGGTGGCGTTGAGCCCGCCCGCCAGACCCCCGAGCGCCAGCGTGGCGGCCATGGCGACGGGGAACGGCAGTTCCGCGTCGCGGCAGAGCTTGCCAAAAACCACGGCGCTCAGCCCCATCAGCGAGCCGACCGAGAGGTCGATGCCACCGGTGATGATGATGGGAGTCATCACCAGGGCGAGCAGACCGATCTCGCAGGAATGCGTGAGGATGTCGAACTGGGCGCCGGTGGTGCCGAAGCCCACGGTGACCCCGCTGAAATTGGTCCGCGTGCCCGCCACGTAGAAGAAGATCCACTCCGCCACCAGCACGAGCAGCAACAGCGTCTCATGGCGCAGGAGGGCTTTTTTCCAAGTGGAAAAGTTTGAGGAAGAAGACATGGGGAACCGCTAATCTGCGCTCATCTGCGCTAATCTGGCCGGACGCAAGCGTGGTACGGGCACCGGCATGTTGGTTGGCGAAACGGAGAGGACGCGATTGCCTGCCAAATCCACGCGTTGAAGGCTTACGTTCTGAAGGATTCCCGAATTCATCGATGAGCGCTGATGAGCGCAGATAAGCGCAGATAAGCGGTTAATTCCTCCGACGTATTCCGAAAAGATTATGCGTTTCCACTCCAGCGTATCCTTGTGACCGAAGTTGATCAAGTAGCCAACGGGTTGGCGTGTGAGTCGCAAGTAATTGATCAGTTGGGCCTCATGCTCTGGGGCCAAGGCGGTCACTGACTTCAACTCCACAATGAGACAACCAAAGACAAGCAGATCTGGAACGTATCGCTTCTTCAACGGATGCCCCTTATAGAAACAAAGCAGCTCGCGTTTCGACTCGAACGGAATCTTGCGTGAATCCAATTCCAGTTCCAATGACTCCTGATAAACTTCTTCCGCCAGTCCGTAGCCTTGCTCGTTGTAGACCTCAAACGCCGCGCCCATGAGCATGTAGCCCTCGTCCTTGTAGATTTCCGTTTTCATGGATTAGCGAGGATTAGCGAAGATTAGCGGTGAAAAAATCCGTGGCATTTCAGCGGTTCTGTTTCCGGCTGCGGACGCCGTCCGCCACCACGGCGAGCAGGATGATCGTGCCCTGGATCGCCTTTTCCCAGTAGGCCTCGACGCCGAGGTAGGTGAGGGCGGGGTTGATGCTGGAGAGGAGCAGCAGGCCGGCGAGCACGCCCCAGAGATTGCCGCGGCCCCCGGAGATGGAGACGCCACCGACCACCACGGCCGCGATGGTGCGCAGTTCCAGGCCGCCGCCGGCGTTCGGATCGACCTGCGGCGATTGCACTGCGCTCATCATGGCCGCGAGCCCGGTCAGCGCGCCGATGAAGACAAACGTGAGGAACGTGACCAGGCGCGGCCGGATGCCCGCGAGGCGGGCCGCCTCCGCATCCGTGCCGACGGCATAGACGAAGCGCCCGGCGGAGAGCCGGCGCATCGCGAGCGCGAGGGCGACCATGATGGCGAGCGCCAGCACCAGCATCGTCCACTGGCCCGCGCTCTGCCCGAGGCCGAACCACTGCGCCGGAGTGATGTCGACGAACACCCCCGAGCGTTTCCAGCGCAGCGCCTCGCGCCAGGTGACCATGGTTGCGAGGGTGACGACAATCGAGGGCAGGCCCAGCCCGGCGATCAGGGCGCCGTTGAACGCACCGAGCAGCGCACCGAGCAGGATGGCCGCCGGGAGCGCCGCCGCGATCGGGGCGCCGTGGTTGAGCAGCAGACCGCCGCAGACGCCGCACAGAGCGAACTGCGAGCCCACGGAGATGTCGATCTGGCGCGCGATGATCACCAGGGCCATGCCGCAGGCCACGACCAGGGTGGGCGCAACCTGGCTGGTCAGGCGGGTGAGCAGCGGCTGGGCGTCGTAGAATTTCGGCGCCCAGATCGCCAGCGCGACCAGCATCACGCCCAGCGCCGAAGCCACGGAAAGCTCGCGGAAATATTTCTTCATGCGGCGGCCCCCTTTGGCGTCTGGCCCAAGGCGGCCGCCATCACGGTGGGGGCGTCGCTGCCGCCGGGGAGCACGGCGGTCAGAGTGCCGCCGCGCATTACGCCGATCCGGTCGCTCATGCCGAGCACCTCGGGCAGGTCGCTCGAAATCATCAGTACCGCGAGCCCGTCCTTCGCTAGCCGGCGGATGATCTTGTGGATTTCGCTCTTGGCTCCCACATCCACCCCCTGGGTCGGCTCGTCGAGAATCAGCAGCTTCGGTTTCGTCGCCAGCCAGCGTGCAAGGGAGACCTTCTGCTGATTGCCGCCGCTGAGGCTGCCGCCGGGGGCCTCGGCCCCGGCGCATTTCACCGCGAGGTCGCGGATATAGCCGAGCGCGAGTTCGCGTTCGTCGCCGAAGCGCAGCCAGGCGCCCGGAAACATCCGCGGGTGGACCGCCATGGTCATGTTGTGGGCGATGGGCAGTTCCAAAATAACCCCGTGGCGGCGGCGGTCCTCGGGGACATAGGCGATGCCTTGGGCGACCGCATCCTGCGGCGACGTCAGGGTGACCGGCCGGCCGCCGAGGCGGATTTCGCCGGCATCAGCCGGCGTGAGGCCGAACAACACCCGGGCCAGCTCCGTGCGGCCGGCGCCCACCAGGCCGGCCACGCCGACCACCTCGCCCGCCCGCACCTCCAGGTTGACGTCGCGCACGCCCGCGCCGGAGCAGCCGACGCCGCGCAGGGCCAGGACCACCTCGCCCGGAGCCGACTCGCTCGGCGGATAAATGCTGGTCACCTCGCGGCCGACCATCAGGCGGATCAGCTCTGCCTCCGTCAGGCCGGATCCGCCGGCCCCCGCGGCGCCGGTGTTGTTCACCGCCAGGGTGGCGACGCTCTCGCCGTCGCGGAGCACGGTCACACGGTCGGCCAGCTGGAAAATTTCCTCCAGGCGGTGCGAAATGTAGATGATGCCCACGCCGTTCGCGCGCACGTCGCGCACGACCGCGAACAGCAGGTGCTGCTCCTTCTGCGTGAGCGAGGCGGTCGGCTCGTCCATGATGACGATCCGGGCGCCGGAGCCGAGCGCGCAGGCGATCTCGACGAGCTGCTGTTCGGGCATCGAGAGCGTGCGCACCTCCGCGTCGGGCGAGATATCCGCGCCGATGCGCTGCAGCAGTCCGGCCGCCTGCTGGCGGCGGGCCGCCCAGTCCACCGGGCGGGTGGCGCGTGCGGGTTCGAGGCGGAGGCCGATGTTTTCCGCCACGGTGAGGTCGGGAAACAAGGCCGGCTGCTGGTAGATGCAGGCGATGCCGAGCTGCCGGGCGCTGGCGGGGGAGAGTCCGGTGACGGCGCGCCCCGCGACCACGATCTCGCCGCCATCGGGCTGGTGGGCGCCGGTGACCACCTTGATGAGGGTGGACTTGCCGGCACCGTTTTCGCCGAGCAGGGCGTGGACCTCCCCGGCGTGCAGGTCGAACGATACCCCCTTGAGCGCACGCACCGCACCAAAGGATTTGGCGATGCGGGTTAGCGTGAGCAGCGGGGCGGGGGGGGCGGACATGAAGGGGATAAAATCAAAGGTTCCGGGGCCGCCGCGCAATCGCAATTCTGCGTTCCTTGCCGGGCGCATCTCGGTTTCTTCCCGGGCGGGGCGGTTGGAAATGTGGGCGGGGAGCCCTCATCCCGTGTCCGTCCCCGCGGGGTGAGGGCACCCCGCCCACATCCGACCATGGAATACGTTTGAAGGTGACGCCGCCTTCTCCGCGGCAGACCTGGCATCCGAATGGCACGAAACGGAGATGCCTCCGGGCCGGGCGCGGCCCGGGTTTAGCCCTTCTGTTCCGGCGGCAGCTCGCGCAGCTTCAGGTCGGGGTTCTTCTCCCCAAAATACCGCATCGTCCACTCGTTGGGAAACAGCACGATCGGCTGGTCGAATTTGTCGGTGCCGAAGGTGACGCCGCTGGCGACAATAAGGGAGGAAGGGTTGGCCAGCGACGGGTGCGGCTCGACCCAGCGCAGCAGCTGGAAGGGTGCGGGCTCGAGCCGTGACTCGGCGTTGTATTCCGACTTGAGCCGCCATTGCACGACCTCGAACTGCAGCGGGCCGACGGCAGCGAGCAGGGTGGCCCCGGGCGGCGCAAAGCGGGCGGTGAACGACTGCACCACGCCCTCCTGCAGCAGCTGTTCCACCCCGGCGCGGTACTTTTTCGCATCGGCGGAACTCGGGTTGGAAAGGTAGGCGAAGACCTCCGGCGGGAAGCGCGGAATCTCGTCGAAGGCGATGCCACGGTCCTCGGTCAGCGTGTCGCCGATGCCGAAGCTGTCGTGCCCGACGAGGCCGATGACGTCGCCCGGCCAGGCCTCGTCCACGGTCTCCCGGTCCTGGCCGAAGAGCTTGTGCGAGGAGGACAGGCGCACGGTCTTGCCGGTGCGGGTGTGCAGGACGTTCATGTCGCGCGTGAACTTGCCGGAGCAGATCCGGAGGAACGCGATGCGGTCGCGGTGGCGCGGGTCCATGTTGGCCTGGATCTTGAAGATGAAGCCGGAGAACTTGGGGTGATCGACGGGGACGATGCGGCCGCCGACTGATGGAGCGGCGACGCCCTCGTCGCCGTCAGAACGCGACGGGGGCGTCGCGTCCTCAGGGCTGGGATCCCCGCGGCTGAAGGAAACGGTTGCCGCACTCCGCCGCGGCTGCGGCGCAACGCTGTCCTGCAAAAAACCATCCAGCAGGAGCTGGATGCCGAAATTGTTCACGGCGCTGCCAAAGTAGACGGGCGTTTGCCGGCCGGCCTGCACGGCGGCGAGATCGAAGGGGTGCCCGGCGCCGTCGAGCATCTCGAGCTGCTCCTTCACGTCGCGGTAGGTGTCGTCATCGAGCTTGGCGCGGACGGCGGGATCGTCGAGCGAGGAGACGCTGACGGGAGCCTGAAACTTCCCGCCGGGCACGCGCTCAAACAGATGCACCTCGCGGGTGCGGCGGTCGAACACGCCCTTGAACGACGGACCGTTGCCGAGCGGCCAGATGACCGGGGACGACTGGAGGCCGAGGACCTCCTCGAGCTCGTCGAGCAGCGCGATCGGGTTGCGCGTCGGCCGGTCGCACTTGTTCATGAACGTGAAGATGGGCACGCCGCGGCGCCGGCAGACCTCGAAGAGCTTGCGGGTCTGGGTTTCCACGCCCTTGGCCGCGTCGATCACCATGAGGGCGGCGTCCACCGCGGTGAGCACGCGATAGGTGTCCTCGGAAAAGTCCTTGTGGCCGGGGGTGTCGAGCAGGTTGACCGCGCAGCCGTGGTAGTCGAACTGGAGGACGGTCGAGCTGATGGAGATGCCGCGCTGTTTTTCGAGCTCCATCCAGTCGGAGGTGGTGGCGCGCTGGTTTTTGCGGTCCTTGACGGCGCCGGCGAGGTGGATGGCGTTGCCGTAGAGGAGGAACTTTTCCGTGAGCGTGGTCTTGCCCGCGTCGGGGTGCGAGATGATCGCGAAGGTGCGGCGGCGGGCGATTTCGGCGGCGGGTGACATGGCGGAATGGGTGAGAATCAACGTCCCACGCCCAACGCTCAACATCCAACTTTCAAGTTTCTGCGTTCAACTTTGCGCTTCTAACGGCGCGGGGCGGCGTGATGATGGGAGGCCATGTCCTCGCCGACCGCCACCCTCCAGCTCAAAGCCAACGCCAAGTCGCGCGTCCTCGCGGGCCACCCGTGGGTGTTTGCCAACGAAGTCGAGGTGCTGCTGCCGGCGGAGCACGACGGCGAGGTTGTCGAGTGCCGCGACCGGGTGGGGCGGTTCCTGGGCAGCGGCATCTACAACTCGCGGTCGCAGATCATCTGGCGGCGCCTGAGCCGGGAACGGGTGGCACTCGACGCGACCTGGCTGCGCGGGGCGCTGCAGCGAGCGCTGGCGCGACGCGAAAGCCCCAACGCCCATCCCCCGACGCCAAACCCTCCGATGCGCCGTCTGGTGTGGAGCGAGTCGGACGAGCTGCCGGGGCTGGTTGTCGACCAGTTCGGCGACACCCTGGTCGTGCAGGTGCAGTCGCTGGCGCTGGAGAAACGCAGGGCGCTCATCAGCGACCTGCTCCAGGATCTGCTCGCGCCGGCGGAGATCGTTTTTCGCAACGACGCCCACATCCGCAAGCTCGAGGGCCTGCCGTCGGAAGTGCACACCCGCTCGGGCCGGGCCTGGGCGCCGCGCTGGGTCGGAATCGACGGCTTCGACTATTGGCTGGACCTGGAGCACGGGCAGAAAACGGGCTTCTATCTCGACCAGCGCGAACAGCACCCACTCGTGGCTGGCTTCGCGGAGGGCCTGCGGTCCTCGCGGCCGGCGGGCGTGCGCGTCCTGGATGCGTTCTGCAACCAAGGGCCGTTTGCGTTGCATTGCGCGCGGGCCGGGGCGGCGCACGTGCTGGGTCTGGACAGTGCGGAGGACGCCATCGCGCAGGCGAAGAAAAACGCGGTGCGCAACGGCGTCACGGTGGAATTTCAGCTGGCCAACGTCTTCGACTGGTTCACGGCCAACCGCGACGTGACCTGGGATCTGATCGTGCTCGACCCGCCGCCGTTCGCGAAATCCAAGAGCGCGCTCGAGGGGGCGCTGCGCGGCTACAAGGAGCTCAACCTGCGGGCGATGAAGGCGCTCACGCCCGGCGGTATCCTTGCGACCTACACCTGTTCCCACCACATGACCGACGCCGAATTGCGCGGCGTGCTGACCGAGGCGGCGGCGGACGCCAAACGACGGGTGCAGGTGCTGGCGTTCTGCCACCAGCCGGCGGACCATCCGGTGCTGGTGACCATGCCCGAGAGCGAATACCTCCGCGGTTACATCCTGCGGGTGGAGTGAGCGGCCGGGAGTGGGAGCGGTGAAGGGGGAAGCCAGGAAACCATGAACATAAAGCCGGCTGTTTAATCCCACCACGGATTGCACCGAGAGGATGGATCCAAATCCGTGAAATCATGATCCAGTAAGATCCGTTCGCCTTCGGGGTGAAGGCCTGACTCCCTTCCGTGGATTGATCATCCGTGTGAATCCGTGCTATCCGTGGTTACATCGGCGTTTTTTTGAGATGAATCGGATCGTCCGGTTCTTGGTTTCATGGCTTCCTGCTCAAGGTTGATATGGCCCGGGCAGTGGCGGGGCGGCGGTCGTCTCCAGCGCGGGCTTGCGCGGGTCTGCGGGAACGACCAGTTTGCCCGCATGGCCCGCCCGAAATCCGCGCTGATTGTGGATGATGAGCCCCACGTGCGAACCTACGTGAAGCTCATCCTGGCCCAGTTGGGCATCACGGACTGCCACCAGGCCGGCAATCTGGAGCAGGCGCGGGAGGAATATGACGCCTGCCAGCCGGAACTGGTGATGCTCGACATCAACCTGCAGGGGAACAGCGGGCTGGAGCTCTTGCGTGAAATCCGGGCGATCGATCCTGAGACGTGCATCATCATGCTGAGTGCTGCCGCCCTGTCGACGACGGTGCTGGAGGCGCTGGACGCGGGCGCCGACGGCTTCCTGCGCAAGGACCTGCCCCGTGCCAAGATCGTGGAGCAGCTGGAGGAGATCTTTGCGGAGGAGCCGTGAGAGCGGCTGTTATCGATCGTTTGCCCCATGACAGACGCTTTCAGTTCCGTTGACGAATGAAACTGCCGCCCACTTTCCGAAGTGCATACAAGAACGGGAGTTAATCCGGTAAGATTGCGCGAAAGCACATCGTTTTAGCGTCTGAGTTAGCCGGTTCTGTTCGAGTGACTGGGGTTGCTGGATTCGCGCGTTTTCAACCGAAGTAAAATTATGCTGGATGCGATTAACCCACCGAAGCCACCCAGGTAGCTTCCGTAGTGAATGTAAGTGACGATGATAAAATTATGCACATCTCGAACTCCCATGGCCCAGGCAAAGTCCTGCAAGCCGTAGTTTGA
>CAIQQB010000104.1 GCA_903873805.1 uncultured Opitutia bacterium
GCTCAATGCCCTTCAGGGCTTCCAAGCCGACCCGGGCTTTCAGATCGGGACTGTGCTGACGTCGTTTCTTTGACATAGGGATCGTTGTGCTGACTTTGGGTTAACGATCCGACCTGTCCAGTTTCCGGGGACCACCTCAGCCTTCAGTGAACTGCACGTTGCCAATTTTATCTTGGGCTGATCATGGCTTCCTGGCTTCCAGCTTCAAATCTGTGGGCTGGGTTGGACCACAAGATCGCCCCGCCCCGCCCTACTCGGCGGCGGCGGCGGCTTTGGCGAAGAGACCCTTGCGCACGGCGGCGTCGCGTTTGCGGTCGGTGCGGAGCTCCAACACACGGAGGCCCGACTCCGGCAGGGCGGCGACGAGCTTGGTGAACTGCTCCCAGTCTTTGACCGGAATGTGCTCGATCTTGTGCGCGGCGCAGAGCTTGGCGAAGTCGATTTCCTGCGGGGTGGCGAAGAAGTTCTCAAACACCGGCTCGAACGCCGCCACGGGGAGGTGCTCGAAGATGCCGCCGCCGCGGTTGTTGATGAGCACAATCGTGAGCGAGCCGCGCAGCTTCGGGCGCAACAGGAAGCCGTTGGAGTCGTGCAGCAGCGCGAGGTCGCCGGTGAGCAGCACGGCGGGCGCGCCGCCATGGGCGAGGCCGAGCGCGGTCGAGAGCGTGCCGTCGATGCCGTTGGCCCCCCGGTTGAAGGCCAGGCGGTGGCGCTGTTTGGTCGCCGGCCAGAAATATTCGGCGTCGCGCACCGGCATCGAGTTGGCGACAAACACCGGCGTGCCGGCGGGCAGGTGCCGCGCCATCAGCCACGCCGCCTTTGGCTCGAACAGCTCCGTCATCGGCAGCAGGCGCTTGTCGAGCGCCGCGCGGGCCTCCGTCTCGGCCTTCTGCCAGAGGGCCACATAGGCGGCGTCGGCCGGCCGGCCGCTCTCGGGTTCCAGGCTTTCCACCGCGAGCGTGAGCTGGCGCGTGCGGCCGTGCAGCGCGTCGCGGTTGGCGGGCGTCGGCGAGACCAGCAGGGTTTCCGCCCCGCAGGTCTCCAGCCAGCCGCGCAGCACCTTGCTGGTGGGCCAGCCGTCGAGACAGAGCACCTGTTCGGGCCGGAGCTTGGGCGCCAGCGTTTCGTTGCGCAGGATCGCATCGTAGGCGGTCACCCGCAATGTGCCCTGCATCGCGTGATGGCGCGCAGGGGAAAGCGCATCCACCAGCACGGGCCAGCCGAGTTTGCCGGCCAGCGCCGCCAGCCGGCTCATGTAGTGGGCGGAGTTTTTCGGCTGGGCCGGACCGGCGATGATCAGGCCCCGGCCAGTGGCGAGGTGCGGGCGGGCGACCGCCACGATGGCGGGCGGCGGGCCGTCGAGGTGCGCGAAAAACTTGTCGTCGATCTGCCCGACCAATTGCGACGCCGAACCGTCCTCGACCGGCACGAGCGGGTCGCGGAACGGACAGTTGAGATGAACCGGTCCGGGGGCGGGCGGCCGGGAGAGGTCGCAGGCGTGCGACACCGTCTGCCGCAGGTAGCGCAGGCGGCCGAGGTCCGCCTCCGGCAGGGCGCATTCGTGGTAAAACTTCACGTAGCCGCCGTAGAGCTTGGTCTGGTCGATGGCCTGGCCGGCGCCGCAGTCGCGGAGCTCGGGCGGACGGTCGGCCGTGAGCACCACAAGCGGCACGCCGCTCTCGTGGGCCTCGATGACGGCGGGCAGAAAGTTGGCCGCGGCGGTCCCGCTGGTGCAGACGAGCGCGACCGGGCGGTGGTGCTGCCGGGCGAGGCCGAGGGCGAAGAAGGCCGCCGAGCGCTCGTCGAGCACCGGGATGGATTCGAGCTGCGGGTGCAGCGCAAACGCAAACGCCAGCGGCGCCGAACGCGAGCCGGGAGCGATCACCGCATGCCGCAGACCGCGCTGGACGAGGGTTTCCACGAGCACGCTGGCCCAAAGGGTGTTGGTATTGCGGAAGTCGAGCGTGACGGCCATGGGGTGGTGCGGGAGGGATAGGAGCGGACGCCGCGGGGCGCCGTTCCGGAAAGGGGAAGGTCATCCAAGCAGACCCTCCGGCGGGAGCAAGTCTTGGGTGCGGGGAGGACGCGGAAGGGAGGAAAATAGAAGCTGAAACGCTAAAACGCTGAAAAACTGAAATCGGAAGGCAAAATGCCAATGCCACCCGGAGCGGGCCGCGATTTATGCCATTGCCTGCGGGCGCGGCCCCTCATTACTGGCGCGCGTGAAACCGGACAAGCCGCTCTGGCCCAGGGCCACCCTGCTCGCCCTCAGCGGGATCAATCTTTTCAATTATCTCGACCGGCAGGTGCTGCCCGCGGTGCTCACCCCGCTCAAGGCGGACCTGCATCTCAGCGACAGCCAACTCGGCACGGTCAACGTTGCCTTCATGCTGGGTTACTTTCTGACCTCGCCTTTTTTCGGGTATCTGGGCGACCGGCTGTCCCGGCGCTGGCTGATCGCCGCCGGCGTGCTGGTGTGGAGCGCCGGCACGATGCTGACGGGATGGGCGGAAACCTTAGTGGTACTGGTCGCGTTCCGCGCACTGGTGGGACTCGGCGAGGCGAGCTACGGGACCATCAGCCCGGGCTGGATCGCGGACCTGTTTCCTCCGGTCCGGCGCAACTTTGCGCTCTCGGTCTTTTATGTCGCGATCCCCGTCGGCTCGGCGCTCGGCTACATTCTCGGGAGCGTGGTCGAGGCTCATTTCGGCTGGCGGGCGGCATTTCTGGGGGCTGGCGCGCCCGGCCTGCTGCTGGCGCTGGGACTGCTTACGTTGCGCGAACCGCCGCGCGGGGCCTGCGATTCGGCGGCGGAAACCGCTGCCGCCCCGCCGGCCGCGGGCGGGCTGGCCGTGTACGGACAACTCCGGCATTCGACCGCCTACGTGCTCACGGTCCTCGGCTACGTGGCGCAGACCTTCGCGCTCGGGGCGTTTGCCTTCTGGGGTCCGACCTTTCTCCAACGGGTGCACGGCATGACGCTGGAGGGGGCGGGCACATTTTTTGGCGGCGCCCTCGTGGTCACGGGCCTGGCCGCGACGCTGCTGGGCGGCTGGGTCGCAACCTGCTGGCAGCGGAAACACCCGGCGGGCTACGCCTGGACGCTGGCGCTGAGCATGGCCGCGAGCGTGCCCGTGGCGGTGGCGGCGTTCTGGGTCCAGGACCTGACGCTGACCAAGCTGTTCCTCGCGGCGGCAATGTTCCTCATTTTCCTGCCCACCGGACCGGTCAACACCCTCATCCTGGAAACGGTGCCCGTGACGATGCGGGCGAGCGCGATGGCGGCCTCAATCTTTTCCATCCATCTGTTCGGCGACCTGTGGTCACCCAAGATTGTCGGCATCATCTCCGACCGCTGCGGCAGCCTGCAAACCGCCGCACTGTGGACGCTGCCCGGTGCCCTCGTGGTCTGCACCTTTTTCTGGTGCTGGCTCGTGTTCCACCAGACGAAGGAGCGGCGCCGGACCGCCTGACGCGGTCAGGCCAGGAGGGCGTCGAGCAGGGCGTGAAACTTGAGCGCGGTTTCGGCCAGCTCGCGCTCCGGGGTCGAGCCGGCGACGATGCCGGCCCCCGCATAGACGCGGGCGGTCGCGCCCGCCACGAGCGCCGAGCGGATGCCGACGAAGAATTCGCCGCCGCCGCGCGCGTTCACCCAGCCGAGCGCGCCCGCGTAAAGACCGCGCGGAAAACCTTCGAGGCCGCGGATGCGCGGCACCGCCGCGGCGCGCGGTGTGCCGCCGACGGCGGGCGTCGGATGCAGGCGGGCCACGGCATCGAGCAACCGCACGCCGTCCGGCAACGGGGCGCGCACAGGGGTGTGCAGATGCTGGACGTTGGCGAGGCGGCGCACACCGGGCCGGGAGGGGAACTCCAGGGTCAGTCCGAGCGGGGCGAGCCGCCGCACGATGGAATCGAGCACCAGCCGCTGTTCGCGCAGGTCCTTCTCGCTGTGGAGAAGGGCGGCGGCGAGTGCGGCATCTTCGCTCGCGCCCGGGCCGCGCGGGGCGCTGCCGGCGAGCGCCTCGGTCTCCAGCACCCCCTGGCTCACGCGCGCGAGCCGCTCGGGACTGGCGCCGATGAAGCTGTGGCCGGCGCCGTCGGCCAGGGAAAAACTGTAGCAGTCGGGGAAGCGCTGGCGCAGGCCGTTGAGCACACGCAGCGGATGGAACGGCTGGCTGGCGCTGACGTCCTGCGCGCGGGCCAGGACGATTTTCTGAAACTCGCCGGCGGCGATGCACTCCAGCCCGCGGGTGACGGCGGCGCGGTAATCGCCGGCCTCCCGGCAGTCGAAGGTGGCGCAACGGGCATCCGGCCCGCGGGATTGGGTGGCATGGGCATCCTGCCCATGGGTCTTTTCGAGCAAGGACACGGGCAGGATGCCCGTGCCACCTGGAGTGTTGCCGGTGCCACGTCCGATCCATTTCCAATCTCGCAGTCCGGCCTTCTCCGGGTTGCGTCGCACATAGTCCACTGCGTGGTGATAGTCGGCCTCGTCGCGGATGAGATGGTCATAATATTCGGGCTGCCAGAATTCGCCCCCGCGGCCGAGGAGCCGGTTGGCCGCTGTGGCGGTGTAGGATTTCCAACTGTGGAGAATATTCTCGAGCGTGTGGCCGACCAATGGACGCAGGATGACATGAACGTGGTTGGGCATCACACACCAGTCGTGCAGTTCGTAGCGCTCGCCGTCGAAATGCCGCAGCGCGGCACTCACAATCATCGCGACCTCCGTCATGCGCAAATAACAAGCGCCTGCCCCGGAATCGAGGTATGCCTCGATCTTTTCTGAATGCAAAGAGATCAATTTCTCGTATTCGTTCGCCGTCAGCGGGCGAGCCGGCCGTCGGGCCGCGGTCTCAAGGTCGGCGCGCTCTAGCCGCCAGGCCTCCAAAACCGGGGCGGGCACCGAGTCCGCGAGACGGAAGGTGACCGAGTAAATCGCACCCTCGCGCGTCCAATGGGGCAGGTAAGCTCCCTGGCGGATATGAAACTCCTGGGTGGCATGGGCATCCTGCCCATGGGCCTTTTCGAGCAAGGACACGGGCAGGATGCCCGTGCCACCCGGATCACGAAACTCAAAATTTCGAAACTTCCCGTGCGCCCGCCAGACGCGCGCGGTGAGACCGTCGAGATCGGCGTCGGGGGTGACCAGCAGGTTGGCCACCGCCGTGGTCACATCGCCCGCCCGCGCAACCTGCCAGCGGGGCACAAACACCCGTGCCGCGGGAAAGGGCTCGCCCGGCTCCACCTCGTCGAGAAACGCAAAACTGGTGAAGAAATGCGGTCCGCCGAACGGCGCCGCCACATCGCCCACGGCGATGGTGTGCGCCAGCGTATCGTCAATAAAGCGCTGCACGCTCGCAAAGCGGTCCGGTCCGCGGGCCTCGTGAAGCAGCACCGCCTCGGCCCCCGCGAGCGCGCTGGCGAGACCGGGCCGCTCCGCATAGAAGTGGAGCTCGCCCGGCTCAAAGATGGATTCGAGCACCGCCAGCGGATCCAGCGCGTCCACCGCGAGCGAGATGCTGACGAGCTTGGCCCGACCGTCGCGGCGCGCGGCTTCGCGGCACTGCGCGAGGAAGGCGCGCAGGGCGTCCGGCGAGGACTGGTCGGCGGGATTGAGGGGCAGGATGGTCACGGGAGAAACGGCAAGAGGTCAGAAGCCAGATGCCAGAGGCCAGAATTCGGCACACGAAACCACACGGATTAAGTCCTGACCTCCGACCTCTGATCTCTGGCTTCTGGCTTCTTCATTTTTTTGGCTCGGGGCGCGGAAAGAGAATCGCGCTCTCCGCGACCTTGTTGCCGGTCAGGCGCGTGCCCCAGGTCAGTTCATTCATGATCGTCTCCTTCTTATCGTTCAGGCCGGGATCCCAGGTCGCGTGCGGAGTGTGGCCAAGCGCGGCAAATATCTTGTCCGCTGTTCCCGGCATGACCGGACGAAGCAGGGTAGCGCCAATCCGCAGGGCTTCCGCCATCATTGCCAAGGAAGTGAGCAGCAACGCTCGGTCGGAGGCCGCGGTTGATTTGCCGAGTTTCCACGGCGCACGTTTCTCAATATAAGTGTTGGTGGCGGCGAAGGACTCAAACAGAGAAGCGAGTGCCGAATGGAACTCAAACTTCTCATAGGCTCCAGGATACCTCTTGCCCGATTCGTCATTGAATCCAATCAAGTGTTTGCAAACGAGTCCCCAGCTTAGTCTGAGCGCCTGCTCATCCTGCTCAAAAGCGCCTTCGTCCACCTCCGGCGCCGGGATGATTCCGCCGGCGAACCGGTTGGTCATGTTCAGCACGCGGTTGACGAGGTTGCCGAGATTGTTGGCCAGCTCGCTGTTGTAGCGCGCCAGAAACTGCGCCTGCGAGAAATCGCTGTCCTGCCCCACACTCATCTCGCGGATGAGGAAATAGCGGAGCGCATCCACGCCATACTGGTCGGCAAATGCCACCGGCTCGACGAAGTTACCGGTGCTCTTGGACATTTTCTTCCCGTTGATCGACCACCAGCCGTGGGCCAGCAGCGCGCGCGGCGGTTCGAGTCCCAGCGCCTTCAGCATGATCGGCCAGTAGACGGCGTGCGGCGGCACGAGAATGTCCTTGCCGATCACATGGAGGTCGGCCGGCCAGAAGCCGGGCTTGTCCACGACGGCCGTGTAATAGTTCACCAGCGCGTCGAACCAGACGTAGGTGACGTAGTTCTCGTCAAACGGAAGCGGGATGCCCCACTCCAGCCGCTCCTTCGGTCGCGAGATGCATAGGTCGTTGAGTGGTTCCGCGAGGAACTCCAGCACCTGCTTCTGCCGGTAGCGGGGGAAGACGAAGTTCTCGTTTTCCTTCAGGTAGCCGACCAGCCACTCCTGATAGGCCCGCAGCTTGAAGAAATAGTTCGACTCGGTGATCTCCGTGACCTCGCCGTAGAGTTCGGGCCAGGTGCCGTCGGGATTGCGGTCCTTGTCCTGGAGAAACTGCTCCTGGCGGGTCGAGTAGAAGCCGCGGTATTCGGCGCGGTAGATCTCGCCCTGGTCGAAAAGCCGCTGGAGCAGCGCGCGGACGAGCGTCTTGTGGCGCGGTTCCGTGGTGCGGATGAAGTCGTCGTTGGAGATGTTGAGCTTGGCGCAGAGGGCGCGGAACTCCTCCGACACTTCGTCGCAAAACTGCTGCGGCGGGATGCCGCGCTTGCGCGCGCTCTGCTGCACCTTCTGGCCGTGCTCGTCCACACCGGTGAGGAAGAAAACCCGGTCGCCCTGCAGGCGGCGGAAACGCGCGATCACGTCGGCCAGCACCTTTTCGTAGGCATGGCCGAGGTGCGGGGAGCCGTTCACGTAGTCGATCGCGGTCGTGATGTAGAAGTTCTTCATGCGCGGAGGGGGCAGGAGAACGGCCCGGCGGGCAAATGTCGAAGGTTTTGACACCCCGCCCGGCCCGGTCACTCTCCCCCCACCGCTGCCATGAACCCGATTTTGCGCCTGTCCCTCATCGCCGTTCTGCTGCTCTCCTTCGGTGCCGCTGCGCTCCTGCTGCAGGCCTGGGCCGGGATGCCGCTAAGGAACGAGACCCAGTTTCCCGCCGGCACCACGCCCGAGGCGCGTCTCGCCGAAATGTCAAACCGCGAGCAGGTCGTCACCATCAGCCTCAGCCTGCTGGCTCTGGCGGCCATCACCGCGGCGGCCATCCTCCCACGGGCCCAGTCCCGAACCGCGACGGAAACCTCCTCGCGCCAGGAACTCGAGCTGCTGGCCCGCGCCGCCGCCAGCTCGAACGAAGAGCTGGCCCGCGAGCGCGATGTGCGCCAGCGCACCGAGGAAAACCTCGCGATGGAGCAGTTGCGCGCCGGCCAGGCGCAGGCCGACAAGATCCGCCTCGGCCGCGACCTCCACGACGGCATGGTGCAGTCCCTCTACGCCACCGGCCTGACGCTCGCCACGGCGCGCCAGAAGCTCACCTCCGATCCCGACCAGGCCGCCGAGCTGCTCGACCGCAGCATCGAGCTGCTCAACTCCACCCTCCGCGACCTGCGTTCCGCCATCGCCGGCCTCTCGGCCATCCGGCAGCAGGGCCAGAGCTTCCCCGCCGCCGTCCGGCTGGTGCTGGAAATGCTCAGTTCCGGCCGCGAGGCCGTGTTCGACGTGCGCCTCGACGAGACTGCCGCGGCCCGGATCGGGGAGACGAACTACGCCGACCTTCTCCAGATCGTGCGCGAGGCGGTGAGCAACGCCCTGCGCCATGCCGCCGCCAAAACCATCACCGTGCGGCTGCACGAGGACCAGGGCCGTCTCTGCCTGCTGATCCAGGACGACGGCCGCGGCTTTAATCCGGCGCAGCTTGCGCCGGGCCGGCACGGCTTGGGCAACCTGCGTGCCCGCGCCGACCTGCTGCGCGGCGAGCTCAGCGTCACGAGCCAGCCGGGCGCCGGCACCCGGGTCGTGTTGACCTTTCCCGCGAGCCCCGCCGCATGAAGGCCCCCACCCCTTCGATCCGCCTGGTGTTGGTGGACGACAGCTCCCTCGTCCGCGCCGGCCTCCGCGTTCTGCTGGAGGGCGTGCCGGATCTGGTAATCGTCGGCGAAGCCGCCAGCGCCCGCGAGGCCGACGACGTGTGCGCCCGCAGCCGGCCCGATGTCGTGCTGCTCGACATCCGGCTGCCCGACGGCACGGGGCTCGACGTCTGCCGACGGCTGCGCGCCCGGCATCCGGAACTTAAGGTGCTTTTCCTGACCTCAAGCGACAGTCCGGAAATTGTGGACGAAGCCGTCCGGGCCGGCGCCCACGGCTATCTGCTCAAGGAGGTGGACGGGCCCGGTCTGCTGCAGGCGTTGCGCGCCGTGGCGGCCGGTCAGTCAATCCTCGATCCGCAGGTCACGGCCCGCGTACTCGCACTCGCGCGGGAGGGTGGCGTGCCGAAGCCACTGGCAACACTGTCCGCCCAAGAGCACCGCGTGCTCGCCCTGATCGCGGAGGGCCGGACCAACAAGGAGGCGGCCGTCGCGCTCGGCCTGAGTGAAAAGACGGTGAAGAATTATCTGGGCAACATTTTCGACAAGCTGCATGTCACCCGCCGGGCCCAGGCCGCGGCGATGTTTGCGCAAAATCGTCCGACCGATCGACCGCACGCCTAGGGCCGTTCGGCCCTACTCCAACAGGGCCTTAAGTAATCCCACTCCGCCCTTTCCAAAGCCCCGGAGTGTGCTAGCCTAAGGTCCGACGCCCATGCCCGCCCGCCCCATTCACCTCCTTTTCCGCCGCCCGACCCGTGGCATGTCGCTGATCGAGGTCATGATCGCGCTCGGTATCCTGGCCATCACCCTGGCAGGCGTACTGGCCGCCCTCGTGCAGTCGCGCCGCCTTACCGAAGGCAGTCTGGCTCAGAATTCGGCCCTGACGATCGTGCAGGGCTACATGGAACAGATCAAAAATATGGAGATTTCCCAGGTCGCGAATTTTGATGCCAACGGCAATGCCCAGCTCGGCAGCTCGTTCTCCCTCCCCACTCTGATCGACCAGAATACGCCGGACCCCCTCCAGACTTCCGTGGGCACGCCGCCCGCCCTCGGCAGCTTTGTCTCGGGGAAGACGCCCAGCGGCCTCGGGATTATCGACAACCTCAAGGACTACGATCTGGTCAAGGATTCAACGGCGCTGACCATGAACGCCACGGACAACTCCACCACCGCCACCACCACCCAAGTCGCGTGGAACACCATCTGGCCCAATGCCCTCAACTTTCCCCTTACGACCGGCGGCGCGGTGGCCACCGCCGGCAAGTCGGATCTGCACGTCAACATCTGGGTTTGGATCACCGACATGACCAGCGCAAGCGCCAAGGCCACCAAAGTCTACGGCGTCACCCTCATCTACACCTGGCAGTTCCTGGACGGCGGCAAGACCAGCTACGCGGTCGGCACCGTCCGCTCCATCCGTTCATCCGTGCCCACCTTCTGACCGTGACCACCCCCAGACCAAGCTTCACCCGTCGCACCGGCTTCACCCTCGTCGAGATTCTCGTCGCCATCGGGATCATGGGCTTTGCCGTCGCCGGCGCCGTCACCTTCATGGGCCAGGCCCAGAAGACCTACTACTATGACACCAGCCGTCTGCTGCTGAACGCAGACATGCGGAAGTTCACCCAGCAGATGACGACCAACGCGGTCTTCGCGAATTACTTTCTCATCTATCCGAATTTCCAGACCCGCTCCGTCACCACCACCACCGGCAACGTCACCACCACCGTCGACGCCAACGTCAACGACGGCATGCCCGGCGACTTTCTGGTGCTCGTGTCCGGCGACACGGACGCGGTGACCGGCAAGACCACGATCAACCAACTGGTCGGCTACTACCGCGACCCGAACGATCCCACCAGCGCCACCAGCACGGGGCCGGTGCGCACGTTCAACATCAACCTGAGCCCGGCCGTCGACCCGACGGCGACGCCGGTCTGGAGCCTCCTGAACACCTACGTGCCCACCACCACCGCCCATACCAATCCGATTGTCATCCAGCTCGCCCAGGGCCTGGCCGGCACCACCAGCGTCACCGGCAACACGACCAGCAACAGCTGTCTCTTTTACAACTTCTATGACCGCAGCGTGATGATCAAGGGGCAGATCATTGAGCAGAACGGCCTCAACCGGAAGGCCGTGAACACCTATAATTTCACCGTCTCGCCCCGGGGCTGAGCCAACCGCACCATGTTGTCCCATCCGCCCACCCCCTTCTCCCGCTGCCGCGGCTCGGCTCTCGTCACCGTGATCATGTTCACCATCGTGATGCTGATCCTGGTGGAATCCGTGCTGAAGTTTTCCCTCAGCGAGCGGCGCCTCAACAGCGGCACCAGCAACTGGCTGGAGGCGCGCAATGCCGCCGAGGCCCTGGCCGAATACGGCTTCGCCCAGGTGCGCAACCAGTTTTCCGCCAGCACCAACCCCTCCGCCAACGCCGCCTTTTTCGATCCGGCCGGGAGCAACGCGCTCGCCCTTGTGCCCGCCTCCTTCTTTTCCGGCAGCCACGTCAACAGCAGCGCCGTTTCCTCGACCAACTCCAGCGGCCTCGAGGTCATGGCGGGCACGGTGTACAAGATGCCCACGTCGGGCCAGTTTTTCATCGATCCCAACAATCCGGACAATGCCAACGATCCGATGAAGGGCGAGTGGGTCACCCGCAGCGACGTCGTGGTCATCGCCCGGGCGACGGTCGTGCCCGCCATCGGCTCGCCGGTCACGGCCTATGTGACCGAAAAAGTCTCGGTGCGCGGCGCCCCGCTCTTTGCCCACGCCATCTTCTATTCGAACAGCGACCTGGAAATCTTTCCCGGCCCCCAGATGGACATCTACGGGCCCGTGCACTGCAACGGCAACCTGTTCGTCAGCGACCAGGGCAATGCCACCGGGCTCAGCTTCCACGGTCCCGTCACCTGCACCGGAAACATTTACCATGGCTGGTCCAACTCCAACTCGGCTGCCGAGGGCTCCGGCGGTGAGACCCTCGGTCAGAATCCCGTCAATTTCATCAACAAGAGCGGCCAGTTGGTGAACATGAACTCCACCGGCACCGCCACCGGCTGGAAGGACAGCACCATGGGCGCGGACAACGGCGTGACCGGACTCAGCAGCCTGCAGGCCCTGGTCACCGGCAACACCACCACCCAGTTCCGCCAATATGCCTCCCAAACGTGGAACGGCAATCTCCAGACGGGCGCCATGGGCATCGAGAATTACAGTCCCATCGCCTTCAACGAGATCATCGGCAACGACTCCAGCGGCAACGCCACCGTCACCGCGGATCCGCACAGCATGATCGATCCCCCGGCGCTCACCACGTACCTGAATCCGACCGACCCGACCCAAACCCAGTTTGCCGCCGCCCGCCAGCAGGTGGAGGGCCAGAAACTGTCCACTCAGTCCGGCCTCGTCGTCAAGGTCGTCATCGCCGCCGGCTCCGGTGGGGTTCCAACCGCCACCATCAAGCTCTACGGACCGGCGGGAAGCACGAATGGGTCCAGCGTCGTTTCCGACACTTCGGATCCGTTGTATAATCACCCGCTGATCGCGTCCTACACCAATGGCACGCCTACGGGTCTCGTCACATTCACGCCCGCCGCCCTGAGTGCCGGCACCACCACCACCAGCTCGGTCACCACTTACAGCGTCGGAGCCAAAATCACCAGCGGTTCCAACAACGGCAAATACCCCGTGACTCCAACTTCCGTCAACACGGCCACCACCATGACGACCCTCAGCTACAGTACCGGCGCGGTGAGCAGCACCGGCCTTCCGGTGGTCTCCACCACCACCGGAGCCATCACTTACAGCAGCAGCAGCATCGCGCCCCTTCCCTCCACCTCAACCAGCACCAGCAGCGTCGGCACCAATCTTGCCACCGGCATGTATGACCAGCGCCGCAATATGGCCATCGACCTCGTCCAGGTCGATATGGGTGCGATGAAGAACGCCGTTACGGCGATGATCACCAACACAACCTCGAACGCCATCACCTATGTCGATTCCACCGGGCACACCCAGATCTGGAAGGACTGGAACGGCTCCGTCTATGTCGATGTGGAGGCCCCGAACAGCGGGACCAGCGCGCAATCCGCCAGCGTCCGCGTCGTCAACGCCCAAGTTGCAACCGGCCAAAGCCTGATCCCGGCGGGCGCCAGCACCATCGCGGGCAATCCCAATGGCAACGGCTTCACCCTTGCCACCAATGCCCCGCTTTACATCAAGGGCAACTTCAACGCTGACGGCTCAGGCTCCGGCAGCGCCACCCTCCCCGACGACGGCAACGACGGCAGCGCCGCCCACCCCACTCTCGAAAGCCCCGCCTGTCTGGCTGCTGATGCCATTACCATCTTGTCCGCCGGCTTCAGTGACTCCACCAGCTACTCCGCGGGCCCCGCATCGGGCACCAATCCGCCAAATTCGTCGGCCAACGTGGAGATCGCGGCTGCCTTCCTCACCGGACTCACGCCCACGAGCAACTCCGCCAACAGCGGTGGTGCGCATAATTTGCCCCGGTTTCTCGAAAAGTGGGGCACCGTGACCATCCGCGGTTCGCTCGTGACCATGTATCAGAGCAAGATCGCGACCCAGCCCTGGTCCACCGCGTACTACGGCGCGCCGACCCGCAATTGGGGCTTCGATTCCAATTTCCAAAACGGCAACTTCCCCCCCATCACGCCCCGGGTCATCTCCTTCCGCCGGGTCGACTTCAGCGATCTGAGCCCCGCCGCCTACATCGCCCTGCGCCACACCCTCTGGCCCAGCGAGTATTGAGGATTGGATTCCGAGTAGCATGGGCATCCTGCCCATGGAATAGCGATTGCTCGTGGTAGGGGCGTCACTCCGTGGCGTCCGCGGACGGCTCGGAGAGCCGCCCCTACCGTCTCAATCCTGTTTTATCATACAGCAATACTGTCATCCTGCGACCCCTGCCCTTCACGAGCGGGCCGCCCACGCGGCAAGTTTGGCCCAGGCCCGGGCTCGGTGGCTCAGGGTGTTCTTAACCGCATCACCCAGCTCCGCGAAAGTCTCTGTGTGCCCGTCCGGCACCAGCAGAGGATCGTAGCCGAACCCCGCGCCGCCCCGCGGTTCCACCAGCAGCCGGCCGGTGCAGCTTCCCTCGAACACATGCTCTGCGCCCCCCGGCCCGGCCAGCACCAGCACGCACACGAACCGCGCCCCGCGCCGCTCCGGCGGGACCGCGCGCATGACCGCGACCAGCTTCCGCAGGTTGGCCGCGCTGTCGCCCTGCGGCCCGGCAAAGTAGGCCGACTCCACCCCGGGCGCACCGCCCAGTGCCTCCACCTCGAGTCCGCTGTCGTCGGCCAGCGCCCAGGCGCCCGCCGGCAACCGCTCGTGCAATGCCTGGGCCTTCTTGCGTGCGTTGCCCAAGTAGGTGCCGGCGTCCTCTACGACCGCCGGCATGCCGCCGCCCGCCCGCGCGGAAATAATCTCGATCCGACCACCCGGCCCTGCCGGACCGGCGTCGGCCAGCGCCTGCAGCTCCGCCGCCTTGTGCGCGTTACCCGAGGCCAAATACAGTTTCATCGGTCTGCATCTTCTCCGGATAGACGGTCCGGCCGCGCATCAGCTGGTCGTCCCCAAACGTGTCGTGCCGCACGTCGGTCAGCCGTACCGCCGAGGTGAGCCGCTCCGTGCGCAGCCCGTTGAACATCGCCTTGGCCTTCTCGTCGGCCAGCAGCACGGGCGCCCGGTAGGCGAACAGGTAGTCCAGCTGCCGGGTCCGCACCAGCTCGCTCACCAGCTGCGCCCCGCCCTCGAAATAAACGCCGCTGATCCGCTCGGTGGCACAGCGTCGCCGGAAATCGGGCAGGTTTACCCGTTGGTTCGGCGAGGGCAGGACCCAGACCTTCACCCCGAGCAGCTCCAGTTTCCGCACATAGCCCATGCCGCCGTGCGGGGTCGTCACCACAATCGTGCGGTGTTTCCATTCGTCGGTGTACACCCCGGGCAGGTTGCGCTCGACCACGGTGCGCAGCAGGCCGTCGAAAACAAAGCGCCAAGGACACCACTCAGCTCCGTCCGCTGGCCGCGCCGTCAGCCGCGGATTGTCCTGGAGAATGGTCTTGGCCCCGACAGCGATGCTGGGGAACAGCCGGCGCCAACGGTGCACATCGGCCCGCGCCAGCTCCCCGGTGATCCACTTCGAGTCGCCGGTGCGGCAGGCGATCTTGCCGTCGAGCGTCACCGCCGCCTTGGCCGCGATGAGCGGGGCGCTCTCCGTGATCCAGTGGTTGAAGATCAGGTTGAGGTCCGTGCAGTCGCGTTCCAGCACTCCGTCCACAACCTCCACCCCCGCGGCCCGGAGCAGCTCCAGCCCGCGCCCCGCGTGCGCCGGATTCGGATCGGTCGCTCCGACCACCACCCGCCGGATCCCCGACGCCAGGATCGCCTCGGTGCAGGCCCCTGTCCGACCCGGGGTCGAACACGGCTCCAGCGTCACGTACAGCGTCGCGTCCGGCCCGGCGGCGCACCCGAGCTTGCCGAGCGCGGCCCGCTCCGCGTGCTCCCCGCCGTCCTGCGCGTGCCAGCCTTCCGCCACCACCTGCCCGGCCTCGGTGATGAGCGCGCCAACCATCGGGTTCGGATGTGTGTCGCCCCACCCCCGCCGCGCCAGCTCCAACGCGCGCCGCATGCAGGTCTCGTGCTGTTCCAGCTGGTTCATGCGCGGTGATCCGAGCCGCGTGCCCGCGGGTTCGGGTGGCATGGGCATCCTGCCCATGTTGCTGCGTGGACGGGGCACCCGCACCCCGGATCGTATGTATCAGTCATGCACATACGGATTCCCCACTTTCTCCGCGCCCACCGTTGTCGGACGGCCGTGCCCGGGATAGACTGCGGTGTCGTCGGGCAGAGTGTAAATCTGCGTCCGGATGGACTGTTCCAGCATCGCAAAGCTCCCGCCCGGCAGGTCGGTCCGGCCCACGTTGCCCTGAAACAGCGCATCCCCGACAAACGCCGCCCGCGCCGACGCAAAATAAAACAGCACGCTGCCCGGACAATGCCCCGGCACATGCCGGACTTCGGCCTCCAATCCCAGCGCCGCCAGCCGGTCTCCCTGGGCGACCCAGCGGTCCACCCGGAGCGGCTCCAGCCCGAGATCCTCGCCCATGAACTTCTTCATCACCTCCGGTGTCTCAATTAGCACCCGGTCTGCCAGGTGGGCGCTCACGCGCGCGCCCGAGGCTCGCACCACTTCCGCCCCGCCTTGCGTGTGATCCCAATGCCCGTGCGTGATCCACAGCTCGGTGAGCCGGCATTTCTCGGCCGCGAGGATCTCCGCCACGTCCGCCCACACGCCGCCGGGGGCGTCGATCAGCAGCGCCTCCCCACGTTCCGGCGCGGTCAGCAGGTAGGCGTTGGTCTGAATCGGCCCGGCGGGCAGGATGTGCAGCTTCACCCCGCCAATCCATGCGCTTTCCCCGTCCCCGCAACGCAAAAGCACTCCGCCCTCCCTCCGGACTCTGCTCACTTTATGCCGGTGCCTCAACGCCCGGCGCTCACGCGGCGGGCTACCTTGGAAATGTAGCCCTTCGCATGAGCGCCGGGCGTTGGGCTTTCATCAGGCAAACTATCGAGCCTCAATGATCGTTCTCTCCCGATGATGGCATTCCCGGTTGCCGTCGACCGGCGGGGTTCCGTCGCGGCCCGCAAACACAGCTTGCCACCGCCCGCGCCGGCTTGCCACGCTCCTCCCCCTTATGCCGATCCCGACCCTCAAGTTCGCCGTCCTCGCCGGAGACTACATTGGACCCGAAGTCATGGCCGAAGCCCTGCGCGTCCTCGACCATGTCGCCCGCCAGGAAAACCTCACCCTCTCCCACCAGGCCGCCGACGTCGGCGGCGCCGGCATCGACCGTCACGGCAAGGCGCTCCCCGACTCCACACTGCGGCTCTGCGAGCAATCCGACGCCATCCTCTTCGGTTCGGTCGGCGGCCCCAAATGGGAAAAGCTCCCGCCCAAGGAACAGCCCGAGCGCGCCGCGCTCCTCCCGCTGCGCAAGCACTTCACGCTCTTCGCCAACCTTCGTCCCGGCCTGCTCTACCCCGAGCTCACCGACGCCTCCCCGCTCAAATCGGAACGCATCCCCCAGGGCATCGACATCGTCTGCATCCGCGAGCTCACCGGCGGCCTGTATTTCGGCCTTCCCAAACAAACCACCACCCTGCCCGACGGCGACATCCAGGCCGTGGATACGATGGTTTACAAAAAATCCGAGATCGAACGCATCCTCCAGGTCGCCATCACCGCCGCCCGCGCCCGCAAAAAGAAACTTTGCTCCGTGGACAAGGCCAACGTGCTCGAGACGTCCGTCCTTTGGCGCAAAACCGTGACCGACTACTGCGCCCAGCACGCCCCCGACCTCGCGCTCAGCCACATGTATGTCGACAACGCCGCGATGCAGCTCGCCCGCGACCCCAACCAATTCGACGTATTCGTGACCGAAAACATGTTCGGCGACATCCTCTCCGACGAGATGGCCGTGATCTGCGGCTCGCTCGGCATGTTGTCGTCCGCCTCCCTCGGCACGGGCCGGAACTCCCTCGGCCTGCCGTTCGGCCTCTATGAACCCGCGGGCGGCACCGCCCCCGATATCGCCGGCAAGGGCATCGCCAATCCCTGCGCGCAGATCCTCTCCGTCGCGCTGATGCTGCGCTACAGCTTTGGCCTGGAAAAGACCGCCGCCCGCATCGAGGCCGCCGTCAGGAAAGCCGTGACGGGCGGCACGCGCACCGGCGACATCGCCTTCGGCAAGCCCAGCGTGGACACCCGGGCCATGGCCGATGCGGTGATCGCGAATCTGTAATGCCCGCCAGCGGTGGATAAACGCAAAGCTGGAACCACAGAGACACCGAGAGCACAGAGGGAAAACCCGCCCAAAAAGGATCGGGCGACTGCCGATCTTTCTCGTTCTCCTGCTCATTCACATTCTCGCCTCCGAATCCGTTTTTTCAATTGGAGAACGAGTAGGAGTAAGTGAACGAGAACGAGTGACTGAGCCAGCGGACTGCCGATAATGGCGGGATCACTTTCTCCGCTGGATTGACGCCCTCCGTTTTCAACCGTCATCGTTCATAATTCATCCTTTCTCCGGGAATCTGCTTCTCTCCTGACGAACGCACCGCACAATCGGCGGGCCGCCGGCCTTCATGAAACGAACCCTCACGCCCGAGCTCTTGGATTCGCTTCCGCCCGACAGTCCGGAGGCGCGGCACTCCCGGCGCGACCTCCGGATCTTCAACGCCGTGCTTGGCGGCGAACGCTGGCTGCGGTTCACCCTGCCCGGCCTCATGCGTCCGGGGGAGCGCGCGCTTGAAATCGGCGCGGGCACCGGCGAATTGGCCGAAAGCCTCGCCCGGACCGGTCTCCTCGTGGACGGCCTCGATCGGGCGCCCCGCCCGCCGTTCTGGCCGGACTCGGCCCGCTGGCATCAGGCCGACCTGCTCGCGTTTGACGACTGGACCGGTTACGATGTGATCGTGGGCAACCTGATTTTTCACCACTTCGACCGCGAGGCACTGCGCATGCTGGGCGACCGGATGGCGGCCAAGGCCCGGGTGATCGTCGCGTGCGAGCCTGCCCGCCGGCGGATCTTCCAGCGGCTCTTCGCCGGGCTTTGTACGCTCGTCGGCGCCCATCCGGTGAGCCGCCACGATGGCCGCGTGAGCATTGCAGCCGGGTTTCTGGGCGACGAACTGCCCGAGCTCCTCGGGCTCGACCCGGCCGTCTGGCGCTGGCAGGTGACCACCACCTTGTGCGGCACTTATCTGCTGGTAGCTCGCCGCCGGCCATGACGTTGCCCCGGGAAATTGAAATTGTCGGGGGCGGTCTGGCCGGGCTCGCCCTCGGCCTCGCCCTGCGCCGGGCGGGGATGCCGGTGACGCTGTTCGAGGCGGGGCTCTATCCCCGCCACCGCGTGTGCGGCGAATTTATCAGCGGCCTTGGCCCCGACACCATCGAGCGGCTCGGCCTTGCTCCTTTCCTGGCCGCCGCCGGGCGGCTGACCCGGGTGGAGTGGTTCGCCGGCGACCAGCCGGTGCGGCGCCAGATTTTACCCGCCCCCGCCCTGGCCCTGAGCCGGCATGCGCTCGACGCCCGCCTGGCCGCCGCCTTCACCGCGGCCGGAGGCATTCTCCACACCGGCACGCGGACCGATCCCGTCGCCACCCCGGCCGGACGCGTCTTCGCCACCGGGCGCCGCCGCGGCGTTTCCCCGTGGCTCGGGCTCAAACTCCATGCGCGCGGTCTCCCGCTCACCGGCGAACTGGAGTTCCATCTCGGCCGCGACGCCTATGTCGGCCTCTGCCCGGTGGAGGACGGCTGGGTCAACGTGTGCGGACTCTTCCGGCGGCGCCCGGGGCTCGCCTCCGACCGGACCGCGGTGCTGTCCGCCTACCTCACGGCCGCCGGACTCGACAACCTCGCGTCCCGGCTGGCGGCGGCGGAGATCCGTCCCGAATCCTGCTCCGCCGTGGCGGGAGTGAGCTTCGACCGGGTGGCACCGGCTCGGGACCGGATCAATCTCGGCGACGCGTTTGCGATGATCCCTCCCTTCACCGGAGACGGCATGGCGATGGCGTTGCAGAGTGCGGAGCTGGCGCTGGATCCGCTGCTGGCCTGGGTGAAGGGAAACGCCACCTGGGCCGGCACGGTGCAACTCGTCAACGACCGGCTGCGTCGCCGTTTCCGGCGGCGGCTCTCGGTCGCGCGGCTGCTGCATCCGTTTCTGCTTTCACCTTTGCGGCAGCGGTGGCTGGCCGGAGCAGTCCGGTCCGGTTGTTTGCCTCTGCGACCGATCTACCACATGCTGCACTAAAGCCTTCATGTTCCTCCATGCCCTCGCCACCGCGGTCCCGCCCACCCCCTTCACGCAGGCCGAGTGCTGGGAGATCATTCAACGCTCGCCCGTCCTGCAGCGGCTGAGCCGCCGTTCTCAGCTGATCCTCCGCACGATTCTCAAGGGCGACAGCGGCGTGCGCACCCGGCACTTCGCGGTACCCGAAATCGAGCGCGTCTTCGAGCTGACCGCCGACGAGCTCAACGCCGCTTTCCGCACCGCAGCCCCCCGGCTCGCGGGCCGCGCCCTCACCGCCGCCCTCGCGCAGGCGGGGGTCACCGCGGGGGAAGTGGACGCGCTGCTGGTCTGCACCTGCACCGGGTATCTCTGTCCCGGCGTCAGCAGCTATGTGGCCGAACAACTCGGGCTGCGGCCCAACATCTTTCTGCAGGATCTGGTGGGCCTGGGCTGCGGGGCGGCCATCCCGACCCTCCGCGCCGCCCAGGCCGTGCTCGCGGCGCAGCCGGAGGCGGTGATCGTCTGCGTCGCGGTCGAGATCTGTTCGGCGGCCTTTTACCTCGACGACGACCCGGGCGTGATCATCAGCGCCTGCCTCTTCAGCGACGGGGCGGCGGCCACGGTCTGGCGCTCCACTCCCGGGCCCACCGGCCTCCGCTGCCATGCCTTCGACACCCTGCACCGACCGGCCGACCGCGACCGCCTGCGGTTTGAACAGCGCGGCGGACGGTTGCGCAACCTGCTCGACCCGGCGGTACCGGCCCTCGCCGCCACGGCGGTCTCCCAGCTCTTTGCCGCCGGACCCGGGGCGGGCGCCGGCCACCCGGTCAGCCGGGTGATCGCCCATCCCGGCGGACGCGATGTGCTCGACGCGCTGGAGGGGGCGCTGCCCGGCTTCCCTCTCAGCGCCAGCCGCGGGGTCCTGCGCGACTTTGGCAACATGAGCAGTCCCTCGGTGCTGTTTGCGCTGGAGGCGGCGTTGCGCGATGACCGGCCGGCCGCGGACGACGACTGGTGGCTGGTGAGTTTCGGGGCGGGCTTCAGCGCCCATGCCTGCCGGTTCGGAACCGTCTGAAACGTTCCGTGCAACTCAAGGGGCGTCCAGACGCGAACGCACGGTCTGAACGAACCGGGCCAGTTCAAACGGCTTGGACATGAAATTCACCCCTTCCTGCAACGGAAATCCAGCTTCCGTCTGGTTCGGGCTGTAGCCGCTCATGTAGATGACTGGCAGTTCCGGCCGCTCCTGCAGCAACCGCAGCGCGAGATCCCGACCGCTCATGCCGCCCGGCATCACCATGTCGGTCAAGAGCAGCTGGACCTCCGGGCCCTGCCGACGCCAGGCCGCCAACGCCTCCTCCCCGTTGGCCGCTTCGATGATCCGGTAACCCTGCATTTCCAGCGTCGTTCGCACCAGTGAGCGAACCACCTCCTCGTCTTCGACCAGCAGGATGGTCTCATGCCCCGTGCAGTCGGACGCCAAGGGAGGGGGCTGAGCGGGCGCGCCCCTGGCCGGGGTCGCCAGCAGTGGCAGGTAAATGCAGAAGGTGGTGCCGCGCCCCACTTCGCTCCCGACGGTGATCCAGCCCTCGTGCTGCTGCACAATGCCATAGACCGTCGCAAGACCCAGCCCCGTGCCCTTGCCCACTTCCTTGGTCGTGAAAAACGGGTCAAAAATCTGGGCCAGAATCTCCGGCGGGATGCCCGAGCCGCTGTCTGCCACCCGGAGGCAGGCAAACGACCCGGCGCGCGCGCCGGGCGCCGACTGCGTGTCCGGTGGCGGCAACCCCACGGCTTCCGCGCCCACGGACAGCCATCCGCCCTGCGGCATCGCATCCCGGGCATTCACCGCCAGATTCATCAGCACCTGTTCCATCATGCTCTCGTCGGCGCGAATGAAAACCGGCCCCGCCGTCTCCGAGCTGCGGATCTCGATGTCCTCCCCGAGCGTGCGCGCCAGCATGTGGGTCATCCGGCGGACAATCTCGTTCAGGTCCACTTCCTCGAGGCGGAGCGCCTGCTTGCGGCTGTAGGCCAGCAGTTGCCGCGTGAGATTGGCCGCCCGGTCGGAAACCTGGGCGATGACATCGAGCGACTCGCCGCCGCCCGGGCCAACATGACCGCTCATCCGGAGCAGCGACACATGGCCGCCGATGGCGGTGAGGATGTTGTTGAAATCATGCGCGATGCCTCCGGCCAGACGCCCGACCGCTTCCATCTTGGTCGCCTGCCGGAGCTGTTCCTCGAGCACCGTCTGGGCGGCCTGCGCCCGCACCCGGTCGGTCACATCCCGAAAGCTCCAGACCCGCCCGATCACCTGGCCGTCGAGCCGGTTCGGGCAGGAATAGCGCTCGAAAACCCGGCCGTCCTTGAACCCAAACGCGTCAAAGCTCTCTTCATCCGGATGGTCGTAGAGGTGTCGGACGCGCGCGAGGAACTCCTCCGGCACGCTCAGCTGCTCGAGGACGCACTGCACCGCCCGGGCATCGTCCCCGCTGGCGAGCACCTCCTCCGGCAACCGCCACATCTCGGCAAAGCGGCGGTTGTAGGTCTCGATCTTTCCGGTGGTGTTCACCACGAGGATGCCGTCGGCGGTCGATTCGAGGGTCGCGCGCGTGAGCGCCAGCGAGCGGTCCCGCGCCGTCTCCGTCTGCTTGCGCCCGGTGATGTCAAAGAGCGAGGTGAGAGAATAGTCCCGGCCGTTGAGCTGCACCCGGTTCACGTTGCAGAGGGCGACGACCTGGGTGCCGTCCTTCTTGCGCAGGACGACTTCGGTACCGTTGATCTCACCCATGTCCTGCAGCACCCGCAGGTGCCGCGCCCGGTCGTCCAGGCTGACCCAGAGGTTGAGATCCAGCGTGGTCTTCCCGACAATGTCCTCCCGTTCGAAGCCAAAAACTGAAAGAGCCGCCGCATTGACCTCGGTCAGCAGACCCTCCGGAAACGTCGCCAGCGACAGCGGCACCGGACTGTGGGTGAAGACCCGGTGAAATCGTTCTTCGCTTTCGCGCAGCGCGGCCAGGGTGTTCTCGCGGCCGAGCGCGATGGCCGCGGTTTGGGTGACGATGTCGATCAGCCGTTGGTGCCGGGGGGTCGGCCGGCCGGGATCTCGAAAATAAAGGGCAAAGGTACCCAGCACTTTCCGGTGCAGGTCGAAAATCGGGGTCGACCAGCAGGCCCGCAGACCGTGCGCCAATGCCAGGTCCTTGAACTGAGCCCAGAGCGGGTCAGTGGCGATGTCCGCGACGATCACCGGTTCGCGCCGGAAGGCGGCCGTCCCGCACGAGCCGACGCACGGCCCGATCGCGACACCGTCGATCGCCCGCGTGTAGTCCGCCGGCAGGCGGGGTGCTGCGCCGTGGCGCAGGCGAAGGCCATCGCGATCCATCACCAGCACCGAGCACAGCATCTCCGGCGAACGTTCCTCGATGTCGCGCAAAAGGGTGTCCAGCGTCTCAGACAGGGTGGCGCCGTTAGCCATCAGTTCGAGCACCTGTTTCTGCCCGTCGAGCAGCGCCTCCAAGCTCTTGCGCGCCGTGATGTCGAGGCACTGGACGGTCAACCCGTCCTCCCCCGGATGAATGCGGAGCTCGAGCCAGCGGGAGCGGGCGGGCAGGAACTGCTCCAGCACGACCGGCGCCTGCCGGTCCAGCGCGCTGGCGCAGGCGGCCTGGATTGCCCCACTTGGAACAGCGGGGAATTCGCACCAAAGGAGCCGCCCAATCAGGTCTTCCGGCCGGCAGTCCAGCATCCGGGCGGCCTCGCCGTTGACCCGGGTGCAGCACCCGGCGCGGTCCAGCACGATGAAGCCGTCCGTCAGCCGCTCCACGGCCGCAGCCAGCGCGTCAGCGTCACCGGGGCCCTTCGCGCGGGCGGAGCGCAGGGTCTCTGACTTCGGGGGTTGGGCGGGGCGGCTCACAGTTCCGAGGCTGGGCCCGCCGCTTTGGGCGGCAACGGAGATAACGCCGGCGCGGCCAGACTTCCGCCCGACCGGACCCGTTGGAATTTGCAGTTGCTCATGCCCCGGGAAGACCCAGCACCTCGTCGATCGCGGCCGCCAGCTCCTCGCGGAAAAACGGCTTGGCGAAGACCCGTGCCGCGCCCATCGCCTTCGCGACCTGGAGGTAGTCCGCCCCCGTGACGCGGCCGCCGCCGGACATCGCGATGATTTTTACGCCCGGGTATTTGCGGCGGAGCTCCATGATGGTCTCGAGCCCCTCCTTCTCCGGCATGATCAGGTCGGTGAGCACCAGGTCGGGTACGGCCCGCACGTACTTTGCCATGCCCTCCTCGCCATTGCGTGCCTCCGTCACGGTGTGCCCCATCTGGGTCAGGGTGGCGCAGAGCATTTCACGGAACAGGTCGTCGTCGTCGATCAGAAGGATGTGTGGCATGGCGGTCAGGGGTTGGTCTCGCTCAACGCCCGTTGGACGGCGAGAGCGAGGGATTGGACGGTGTGGGGTTTGAGGAGAAGGTCGCGGATGCCCATCGCGCGGGCGCGTTCGGGCGTCAGGGTGGCGCTGAAGCCGGTGCTGAGGATGATCCGCAAGTCGGGCCGCAGGGCGAGAAGCTGGCGGGCCAGATCCACCCCGGTCATTTCGGGCATGGTGAGGTCGGTGATGACCAGATCATAGGCCGCCGGATTGGCCCGCACGGCCTCGAGCGCGGCAACCGCGCTGGTCCGGCTTTCCACCCGGTAACCTAGTCCGGTGAGCACCTGCTGGCTCATCAGCGCAATGGGCTGCTCGTCATCGACGAACAGGATGCGCTCCCCATGCCCGGTCGGCGAGGAAGCGGCGGGGGTTTCGGGCTCGGCCGCGGCCGCCTGTTGCGCCGGAAAATACAGATGGAAGGTGGTGCCGACTTCGGGCTGGGTGTAGACCGTGATGACCCCGCCGTAGCTTTGCATGATGCCGTGCACGACGGACAGGCCGAGCCCGGTTCCCTCGCCCGGTCCTTTGGTGGTGAAGAACGGTTCGAAGATGCGCTTCTTCGTCTCCTCTTTCATCCCGTGTCCGGTGTCGCTGATGGTCAAGCGCACATACGGGCCGGGTCGCAAGGCGGCATGCCCTGCGGCGGTGAGGCCGTCCACCGTGATGTTCTCCAGCTTGATCCCGAGTTGCCCAGGCCGGTTCTTCATCGCGTGCCAGGCGTTGGTGCAGAGATTCATCACGACCTGCTGGACCTGGGTCGGGTCGGCCAGCACGGTCCCGAGGTTGCCCGGCAGGTCGATGGCAAAGGCGATGTTGGATGGAATCGTCGCCCGCATGAGGCGCAGCGACTCGGCGACGATCTGCTTGAGCTGCAGGGGGCGCTTGGCCTGCTCCTGCCCGCGGCTGAAGGCCAGGATCTGGCGCACCAGCGCCACCGCCCGCTCGCTGCCTTGCATCACCGAGGCGAGGTATTCGCTGACCACCGGGTTGTCCTTCACGCGCATCCGGGCCAGTTCGGTGAAGCCGATGATGGCCGCGAGAATGTTGTTGAAGTCATGCGCGATCCCGCCGGCCAGCGTGCCGATCGCCTCCAGCTTCTGCGCCTGCCGGAACTGCTCCTCCAGCTTGTGCGTCTCGGTGATGTCCTCGGCGATGCCGACCAGGCGCCGCACCGTTCCCGACTCATCTCGCACCGGGAATCCGCGGTCGCGAATCCAGCGGCTGGTTCCGTCCGGTCGCACGATGCGGTAGGACTCGTTGTATTCGCCGGAGGTCTGGAACCGTTCATACGCCTCGAGCACCCGGGGGCGGTCCTCCGCCTGGATGGCCGCCGCCCAGCTGGCGGGGTCGGCATAGATGCTCTGGCAGCTGCGCCCCCAGATTTTCGCGTAGGCCGGGCTGATGTAGAGGATCTGGGTCGAGCCGGGGTTCACCATCCAGAACACTTCGCCGATGTTCTCGGCCATCTCGCGAAAACGCATCTCGCTCTCCCGGAGCGTCTCTTCCTGGCTGATCACTGGGCAGCCCAACAGCACCCTTTCCTCATCAGCCCGGAATCCCGCAGCCTGGTCCGATGAAAAGTAGTCCCTGTCTGACCGGCCGATGAGTTCCGCCGGTGTCGCCGCCCCAATGAACTTGGCCACCGCCTGGTTGGCCAGCAGGAACCCGCTGTCGGCGCCTTTCACGTAAATGGGGTCGGGAATCGTGTCGATCAGCGTCCGCAGCAGCGTGCGCTCCCGCTCCAGCCGCTCATCCGCCAGCCGGCTCGCGGTGATATCCATCACGGTGCCGATGGTGCGGATCGGCCGCCGCGCGGCCCCCTCGCCCTCAAACCAGGTCTGAGACCGCATCTGCAACCAGACATACGTCCCGTCGGGACGGCGGAAACGATGCACGTGCTCCGCTTTTCCGTCGGTCGCCGGATCGTGTGACCGGGCCACCACCGCCAGAAAACCCGCCCGGTCGTCGGAGTGGATGTGCTCGATGAGGCTCGCCATCCATTCGTCTTCCCCAGCCTCCAGCGCGACCAGTTCCCGCAGCAGTGCGGAGGCATGAAACTTTTTGGTGACATAGTCATGCTCAAAGGTGCCGATCCGGCCCACCTGCGTGGCGAGTTGCAGATGCTGCTCGCTTTTTGACAATGCGCCCTCCGCCAGCTTCTGCGCGGTGATGTCGCGACCGATACCCACGAGACCGGTTACCTGCCCGCTCTCATCGTGCAGGGCGATCTTCGTTGTCAGCACATACCGGCAGCCGCCCCCGGCGAGGGCAATGGACTCCTCCTGGCTGATCAGGGGCTGCCCGCGCAGCACGCGGTCCTCGTCGCTCCGGAATTGGGCGGCCTCGGCGGCGGAGAAGAAATCCAGATCGGAGCGCCCCACCAAATCCGCCGGCGAGGCCACCCCCAGATAGGAGGCGTCGGCCTGGTTCGCCAGCAGAAACCGCCCGGTGCAGTCCTTGATGTAGATGGGGTCGGGAATGGTGTCGATCAGGGTCCGCAACAACTTGCGCTCCCGCTCCAGCGCCACTTCGGCCTGGTGGCGTTCCGTATGGTCCTGAATTATGGCCCGCAGGCCGGTGATGCGGCCGGCGCCATCCTTCACCACCCGGTCGTCGATCAGCACCGGAAAGGCCCTTCCGTCCTTGCGCCGGAACCAACGCTGGAAGGACAGCCGGGATGCTTGCCCGCTCAGCTTGGCCAGCGCAGCTTGGCGGGAAACCTCCTCCTCGGCTGAGATCTTCCAGACATACTGTCCCAGGAGTTCCGCCGCGGTGTAGCCCAGCATCGTCAGCAGGGCTTCGTTGACCCGCACCAGCCGGCCCTGCGTGTCGATCTCATGGTAGCCCACGGGAGCATGGTCAAACAGATCCCGAAATTCCTCGCGGCTCTGCCGCAGCTCGTCCGCCGCCAGCTTGCGCTCCGTGATGTCGTCAAACACCGCCGCAAAAAAACCCGGCGCCGGGCAGTAGGCCGAAACATTGAGCCAGCGTTTCAGCGGCTTGAACTCGATCTCAAAGGTCTCGGAATTGCCCGTAGCCGCCACCCGGCCGTAGATGGCAAAGATCTCCGGCGACATCTCCCGGATGCCCGGGATGAGCTCGGTGACCGACCGCCCCTCAACGTTCTCCAGCCCAGTCAGCCGGCCAAACGAGCGGTTCACGCTGACATAGACAAAATCAATAGGCTGCTGCCGTTCGTCATAGACCATGCGGCAGTAGGCGAAACCCTCATGCATATGCTCGAACAATGCCCGATAGAGCTGCTCACTTTCCTGCGTTATTTTTTCGGTGCTCTTTCGCTCGGTGATGTCGTGGGAGACCCCGAAAAGGCCGGTGACCCGGCCGAGCTCGTCACGCAACGGGCCCTTGGTCGTCAGGTAGGTGCGGATCTCCCCCGCTCCGTTCCGCAGCGTCTCCTCGTAGCTTTTGGACTGGCCGCTCGCGATGACCGCCTGATCGACGGCCATGACCTCGGTGGCATTCGGCTCCGGAAAGAGTGCGCGCGTATCCCGCCCGATTACATCCGCCGCCTTCCGCCCTGTGTAGCGCTCGGCGCCGAGGTTGAAAAGCAGGAAGCGCCCCTCCAGGTCCTTGGCGAAGACCGCATTGGACGTACCGTCGAGGATCGCCTTTTGGAGCGTCTGACTCGTCCGCAACTGCTCCTCGGTTTTTCGGCGATCGAGGTTCTCCTGTTTCAGCACGATGAAATACCGGTTGAGAATGCCGTAGAGCAGCAGCGCGGAAATGGAAACATAGGCCACCCCTTTGAGTGCGGCCAGCTCACCGATGGTGTCCGGGTCCTTCACCAACATGACCAGCAGTTTATCGGAAAACAGGATCCAGAGGGACGAGAACAAGAAGAATCCAAAACTGATGCGCAGCGCCGTCGGGTCGAATTGGGCCAGCAGGCGGGCCCAGCGCGTGGCCGGAGCGGGTGAGTCTTGCTTGGACGCGGAGGATGACTGGGATAAGTCGCTCATGCCGAAACGGGGGTGGTGGGGTGACTCCGGAAGCGTGCCCGTTTGGCCCCGGCCTGTCCTCGCAAATCTTGGGCAAGATGCCGCATCCTTTGTCGCAGGCACGCCCCGCCGCCACGGTCGGTGGGAACCCGTGGATCGAAACCCGCGACGCGGTGAGAATAGTTCATCTGCTGGACTTTCTTATCGTCACCCCCAGGGGAGACTTGCGGCATATTTTGTCCAATCCTGCCCCGATATTGTCGCTTTTCCGGCATTGGCTCAGTATTGCGAAATGCAGGTCGGGGTTTATCCCCGACACGTCGGGCGTAAAGACCGACCTACGGCGGCAAGAACCAAACCGAGCCACCACCGGATATCCCGACCCCCACCCCAGACCTGACCGGACTTGAAGCAGGAAACCAGGAATCTTCATGCGCTTCATGGTGGAACCAGCCATGTGCTCGCACGGCAGAAACTTACCATGAAGCACAGCGAGGCCATGAAGGTGGCAGAATCTGCAAATATGACTCATGATCGGTCGCCCAAAGGTCGGACTAGGTGCGACTGGGTTTCGTATGCCCGACGCAGCAGACGCCCATCTCAATTTGGGGTCGCTGTGAACAAACACTCCGAAAGCCGTTTGGCCACAAAGAAGCACAAAGAGCACACGACCGGCGGATCGTTCTTGTGCCCTTTGTGCTTTCTCGTGGCCATTCCTCCGGCTCCGTTTCCCGGCTTCCTGGCTTCCGAATTAACTCCGCCCTCCGATTTCAGCTTGTCAGTTTTTCAGCGTTTCAGCTTTCCCCCTCCCCAGCCCGTCTCCGTGGTTCCTGCCTCCGTCTCCCGGTTCCTCGCGGCCTTCTGACATGGACAGGTGCCCACGCCACGCGTGCGCCC
>CAIQQB010000105.1 GCA_903873805.1 uncultured Opitutia bacterium
ACGGTCTGGCGCAGGTAGCGCAGCCGGCCGAGATCCGCCTCCGGCACCGCCAGCTCATGGTAGAAATTGACGAAGCCACCGTAGATCTTCTGCTGGTCGATGGTCTGGCCGGAAGCCGATGCGCGCATCTCCGGGGGACGATCCGCGGTGATCACCAGCAAGGGAACGCCGCTTTCCTGCGCCTCGACGATGGCGGGAAGGTAGTTGGCGGCCGCCGTCCCGCTGGTGCAGACCAGCGCGACGGGCCGGCCCTGCTGCCGGGCCAGGCCGAGGGCGAAGAAGGCGGCGGAGCGTTCATCGAGGACCGCAATCACCTCCAGCCCGGCCTGACGGACCAACGCAAAAACCAGGGGCGCTGACCGCGAACCCGGGGAGATCACCGCCTGCCTGACGCCCGAACGAACGAGGGTTTCCGCGAGCACGCTGCTCCAGAGGGAGTTGGCGCTCCGGAAATCAAGGACGGTGGAAATCACGCCCTCCGCAGCGCCGCGCCGCTCGTCAGCTTTCGGATCATGCGCGGAATTTTGCCGCGTGGCCCGAGCGGGTCAAGCCACCCCGGCCAAACTTCCTGGTCACGGGCTAGTCGCCGGAAGATGAGTAGGGCGTCGGCGGAGGCTCCCCCGAAATTGGCAGGTAGCTCCGCGCCAGCTCGAGCAGGCGTCGCGCGGAGACCCGGATATTTGCCCTTCGCCGCACCCAGCCCGCATGCTTCGGATTGATGAAATACTCCCGGACCTCCTCCCAGACTTGGCTCGTTTTGACCGCGCGTCCGGACTCCGAGATCAGGATCCGGTCGAGGTCAAAATAGGAGGGATTAAAAAGCAGGATAAAGGGAGCGACCGGAACCGCATGCCGATGCAGGCACTTCCAGAACACTGAGCGGCGGAATTCCTGCGCCGTGCAGCGATGCGCCTCACAGTATTTTTCCTCAAAGGTCTTCACGGCGCACTTTTCAAATTGGGGGGGAGCGGATAGTCGGACTGAGCCGCACTATAAGCATGCGATTGAAGTGCAATGCAACCCATTGCTGCCGCCACGGGGCGGCATGAGATGAACTGCGCCTGAATCAAGCCCTTGCGGATGGCGAAGCGCACCAAGTCCGTCTGGGACTGCAGCCCCAGCTTGCGCATCAGGTTGGCGCGGTGTGACTCGCAGGTGCGCGGGCTGATGAATAGCTTCTCGGCGATCTCCGAGGTCCCGAACCCCTCCGCCGCCAATTGCAGGACTTCGCGCTCGCGGCCGCTCAAGCTGGCGACGGGGTCGGAGGCATCCGCCACCCTGCTGGTAAGGGCGGTGATGGCCCACTCCGACAGCGGCGCGCTCAGGTACCGCCGGTCCGCCAGGACCTCCTTCAGCGCCGCGGCGATCTCCTGCGATTCCGAACCCTTCAGGAGGTAGGCCGAAGCCCCCGCGCGCAGCGCCTCGATCACATACGGTTCGTCGTTGTGCATCGACAGGATGATCACCTTGGTCCGCGGACTCGTCCCCCGCACCTGCTTCAGAACCTCCAACCCGTGCAGCCGCGGCATGTTCAGGTCCAGAAAAAGGACGTTCGGCTTGAATTTCTCCACGGCCTGGGCGGCGGCTAAGCCGTCCATCGCCTCCGCGACCACCCGGCACGCAGGGTCGGCTTCCAGCAGGCTGCGGATACCGCGGCGGACGATCTCATGATCGTCGGCGATGATGA